>CALZFZ010000123.1 GCA_945786965.1 uncultured Muriicola sp.
ATGGGAATAGCCTCCGAGGGCATTGGAAAGGGTTTCCATTCCAGGCGTGTGAGCATCTTTGTTAAAAACGAAGGTTCCGGAGGTGTATCCGGGGTGGAGTTGGCTGCTACCATTGGATCATCGGAGCGTAAAAAGGCAATGATGGCATTCACATCCTCATCTGCCATGACGGGTAGCTTGGCCATATAGGGCGGACTGTACTGCCCGTTCCTCTTTATCCCGGTACGGATAAGGTAGAGCAGTTCCGCATCTGTCCAGTCGCCTATACCATACTCCTTATCCTGGGTTATATTTTGGGAATAGATAGTTCCGAATTCCTTGGGGGCATCCAGCATTTGTGTACCGGTTAGTTTCCCGGTGGACTTGTTCATATGGCAGTTGGCACAGAGCATGGAAGCCAGTTTCTTGCCACGGGCCAAGGCCTCGGGCGTGGCCACCGCTGTGTATTCAATTTTTTCTACTTCATAGGTTGGGATGTCCGAAGCGCCAATATACAGGCCTACGACCAATAAAACGAGGATAAGGATCCCCATCACGATTCCGAAATACTTCAAAGTTCTTTTCATGTGGTTAGTTGTTAAGGTTGGACTTAAAATTAATTTTTTTTAAAATAGAAATCAAGATGTCAACCCATAATTTTTGAGTGCATTTTGTGCCCTCTGCTTTGAGTCCAACACAAGGGGATACATGAATCCCTGCAATGTATTTAGTTATTTAATTCCCTGCTTTCATATTCTGTTCCGTTGGTTTTTGATCTGCCCGTAATGTAGGATAGGAGATCCCCAACTGCTCCAGATAGCTGTCGTATTTCTTTTCGTTGTAATAAAAGGGCTCTAATCTGGGTCTAAAAGTCTCCATGATCTCCTTGTTGAGATAGGTAGCCGGGGCATCTTTTTCACTGACCATGGGTACATATTTGAATTTAGAGGCTTGCTCCGTTTTAAAATAATCCCAGGCTTGTTCTACCAGCTCGGGTTTTAAAAGCAGGTCCAGCAAGGTCATCGCCTCTACCTTGGCGCCGGCTACCACCCCTTTATGTGCAATGGGAGTGGCCATAGCGATAGAATTGGACCAGTGATGGCCCTGCAGGCCAGGAATATTGCTGGGGTAACGCAGGGTAACCGTAGGTACCTTCCAGGAAATGTCGCCTATATCATCAGAACCGCCACTTACAGGTTCCACTACCGGCAGGCCAATGGTGTCTAGTTTAACGGCTAGGCCTGTGGTATCTTTCGGGGAATTAACCTCCCGCTGTACGGCCCGGGCCAATAATTGGTCGGCCTCGCTCCAGGTGGGTAAGCCCACCTGGACAATGTTTTGATACATGGTCTCGGCAATGGGTTTGTTAAAATGGCGGGGCCAGGCGGTCCCCAATATTTTACTGCTCATGGTGGTTCGGGTCATCAGGGCCGCACCTTTTGCCATGTCATTGGCACGTTCGTATACTTCCATGATCTTGGGATACGTAATCTCCCGAAAGTAATACCATATGGAGGCTTTTGATGGCACCACATTGGGCTGGTCACCCCCATTATTGATCACAGAATGCGAGCGGCCAAGAGGGTGCAGGTGTTCTCTATTGTATTGCCAGCCTATGTTCATGAGTTCTACTGCATCGGCTGCAGAACGGGCCCGCCATGGAGCTCCTGCGGAGTGGGCAGATTCGCCTTCAAAGCTGTATTCTACGGAGATCATTCCCGTGCCCCGTGCCGCGCCATAGGAAACGGCCATGTTGTTGGAGACATGGGTAAAGATGCAGAGGTCCACGTCATCGAAATAACCGTCCCGGGTATAGTAGGCCTTGGTGCCCAGCTGTTCTTCTGCCACCCCGGGCCAAATGATAAGGGTACCGGCAATTTTTTCGCGCTTCATAAGGTCTTTGACTGCCAAAGCCGCAACCACATTCAGGGGCGTGCCACTGTTATGTCCTTCCCCGTGGCCGGGTGCCCCTGCTACAATAGGATCGTGGTAGGCCACCCCGGGTTTTTGGGAGGCTTTTGGGATACAGTCGATATCGCTCCCAATGGCGATCACCGGCTTCCCGGAACCCCATTTGGCCCACCAGGCTGTGGGTACCCCGGAGATGCCGTATTCTATAGTAAAGCCTTCCTTTTTCAGGATATCAGTGATGTATTTGGAGGTCTCTACCTCCTGGAAGCCCAGCTCTGAAAAGCTAAATATTTTATCGACCATTACCTGGGCCATTTTGGCACGGGCGTCTACTAGTTGTTGTACTTCGGTCTTGAGTTGGGTAAGCCGTTCTTCTTCCTCGCTTGTTATCACAGTTTCGGGAGTGGTTTGTGCTTGTAAGCATGTAGTTCCGAGAAATAAAACGACGAGTGTGTATACATTTTTCATGTAGTAGTTCTTTATTTGTTTTTAAAATATTCCTGCATGGGCGTGAAGTAATGCTCTTGCCAGCCTTGTTCGTAATTGGGTTGGCCTTCGGGAATGTTGGAATGTGCCAGCGTAAGTTCGCAGCCCCCGGGTATTTCTTTAAAATGGATGGTGAGTTCTGAGTCTTCGTCCGTTTCCTCAAATTCTGAAGTGCGCCAGCTTTGTGCAATTTCGGAATGGGGCGTCAGGGTTTTATTCATACCCCAGATATAACCTTCCCAGGCGGTGAATTTACCACCTACGACAGCATTCACCGTGGCGTCACCACCCGTCATTTTGGAATGTTGTTTTCCATCTAGCCAAGCGTTGTATAGTTCCTTAGGGGATACTGGAAAAGTAGCTTTTTGTTCAAAGGATGTTTTCATACCGTTCCGATTTTGTGTTCCCCTTGGGGCTATAGGGACTAATTTAATAAATAAAAGGGAGCAGAGCCTTTGTTTTTTTCTTATAACCAGGATAATCAACCCCAGCCCCACATATCCTACCACAAGGTAGGGCCCAATAGAAGCACTTATATAATTTGTGACAAACACCGCCGAAACGTTTCCGATAATGATCAACACCCAGATATGTAGAAGGAGCCTTTGTCGGATTTTTGCCGGTCTGTTTTCTGCAACCACAGCAGGCGGATAAAGATCATTTCGGGCAATAACCAGTTGGCGTAAACTGCAATAAAAATGGGATTCATGTAATTAAACTTCGCTGAGATTCGAAGTTAAATTAGGGTAATTTTTCAATATAATACAGCACAAAATCCTCATTTTCTTTTTTGTGATAGTAGAGCCCATTATCATCTGCCGAAAAGGTAGGGCCTTCCACAAATCCGGTGATCTCCGTAATTTCTTGTGGTACTGAAAATGGCAGGTTGGTGGCGGTCCTGGTGGCAATATAAATATGGGCCTCCGAATTGACGGAAATAGCCCCAATGATACGGGTAAAACAGAGTTCCAGCTCATTTTTAGAGATGGCGGCAGCGTATTCCAGATCCTCTGTATTAATATTTGCCAGGAGCATATCACTATTGGGGTCTCTTTGAAATTCATTTCCATTTTTCCGGGCAATGGCAAAATTAGCCTCATGGGGTCCGCCGGTCTCATCATAACGACCATCTACAAAATACAGGCTTTGGCCATCATTGGAAACTTCCACGTCAAAATTTAACCAACCGGGTTCATTCATTGAAAGATTTTCTACTACGGTAATATTAGACATACTCCCCTGGTTGTAAGAGCCCGTATAGATAGACTGAAGTGTTTGGAAATAGTCGCCAGTGTAGACATAATACATTGTGTTGTTTTGATCCATGGTAGGCACGCCTTCCAGGCTTACGGTGGCGACTCCCTGTAGTTCGCCCTGGTATTCAAAAAGGGTATTACTGATCCGGGTACTCCAGTGCAGATTGGTGTCTACCGAAGGATTGTTCAGGTTGTTAAAAAAAAGGGTAGTGCCATCTCTGCTCAGAAATGGTTCCATGATCTGTCCGTCATAACCCTGGACGGTAACCCGTTGCGGACTTCCAAATTGAATAGTTGTATCTATTATGGATTCCTCTTCATCGGAAGAACTACAACTAAAAATAAGCAAGGCAAGGTTTGCCAGTATTAGGGTGCGGAATTTCATGTGTTTGTTTTTAGATAGGACTGCATTTTTATAAAAAGGTTTCATAGTGGCGCTCTTAATCTTGCGAAAAAACAAGGCAATAGCATTATATAAACGGAAATCGCGGAGGTTTATTTTTGTCTATTTCTCAAACAACGAAAGTTTGATCCAGGGAATGGATCTCGGGATTTTAAAGGAATTTTATGGGGATAAATTTAAAATTGTGCTATTCCAACACTTCATAGACTGTGATCACCTCCTTTTTATTTTTGAGCTTAATGTCGCCTATCTTTTTACATTGAAAGGCCTCCTTTACCTGCTCGTAACATTCCTCGGAGATCAGGATCTGGTTTTCCCCGGCGGCATATTCAAGCCGGGCTGCAATGTTTACCGTATCACCAATGACCGTAAAATCGAGGCGTTTTAAACTGGAAGACCCAATATTTCCGGAGACCATCTCCCCGCTGTTAATCCCAATGGAAACACTGGGGCGGTAGCCTTTTATCGCCTTTTGTTCGGGGAGTTTGCCTATTTGCTGACGTACGGCCAGGGCAGCGTCTAAAGCCCTGTCCAGGTGGAAGGGTCCCCGGAAGACAGCCATGATAGCATCGCCCATAAACTTATCGATATACCCTTCCTGGGCAGTTATTTCTTTTACCATGGCATCGAAATACGAGTTGAGCATGTTCACCACCAAATCAGGGGTTGTGTTCTCGCTGATTTCCGTGAACCCGCATACATCAACGAACATTACCGTTGCCGTTATATTTTCATTAGCCATGACGGTTGATTCGTATTCCTTGCTACCCATAAAATTTAGAACGTTCTCGTCTACATACATTTTTAAGATATTATTCTCCCGCACTGCCTTCAGGGTATCCTGTAGTTGCCTTACATGTTTTAAGGTCTTTTCCATAGTGATGGTAAGGTCCTCAAAATTGATGGGCTTGGTAATAAAGTCGTATGCCCCACGATTCATCGCGGTGCGTATATTTTCCATGTCGCCGTAGGCCGAAACCATGACTGATTTTAGCAGGGGGTTTAGTTCAGCGAGTTTGGTTAGCAGGGTAAGGCCATCCATTTCCGGCATGTTGATGTCACTCAGCACCAGGTCCATATTGGGATGGGCGCTTAATTTCTCCAGCGCGTCTAACCCATTGATGGCAAAGACAAACTCGTATTCGTTTTGCCGAATCTGTTTCCGGAATTTTTGTTTGATAAGGATCTCCAGATCGGTCTCATCATCTACCACCAAAATTTTAGCCATTACAGTATTGCTTTTAATTTTTCCTTTAAGATACCAAATTCTACGGGTTTGGTAAGAAAATCATCTGCCCCCAGTTTCATGGCTGTATCGTAATTTTCCTTATCTCCGTAGGCAGTGATCATCATGACCACAGGTGGGGGCTTTAGAAAATTCTTCTTTATTTGTTCCAGAAGTTCCAGGCCACTCATCCCCGGCATGTTAATATCCGATAGGATGAGCACGGCCTCATGGTTGTGTTCATCCATATAGGTAAGTGCCTCTTCGCCGGAAAAGGCAAAGGCAAAATTAAGTTCCTTATTCCGGATCTCTCTACGGAACCGCTGCTGGAACAGTACTTGTACGTCCCGTTCGTCGTCTACTACTAAAATTTTCATGCTGTGTGTGTTTCTAATTTTTGTTTGGTTTCTTGGTTGCTTCACTGGGTAACATAATGGTGAATTCGGTACCTTCACCTTCGTGGCTTTCCACTTTCAATTCGCCACCATGGGATTTCACGATGTCATAGCTTAAAGATAATCCCAATCCTGTGCCCTGTCCAGTAGGTTTGGTGGTGAAAAAAGGTTGAAATATTTTATCCCGTATTTTCTTTGGAATGCCGTTGCCATTGTCTCTCACAATCACCAATACCTTGCCTTTTTCCTTCCGGGTAGTGACGTTTACCGTAGGCACAAAATCATCCGGTTGCTGCTCCTTCTTTTCCTTAACCACATAAAATGCATTGGTGATCAGGTTCAGGATCACCCTGCCTATGTCCTGTGCCATGACGTTTACTTGTCCTATGGATTCATCAAAATGCGTCTCCAGGGTGGCATTAAACGTCTTGTCCTTGGCCCTAAGTCCATGGTAGGCCAGGCGCAGGTATTCATCGGCCAGGACATTGAGGTCGGTAGGTTCCTTTTCCCCACTGCCGCTACGACTGTGCTGCAGCATTCCTTTGACGATGCCATCGGCACGTTGGCCATGGTGGTGTATTTTTTCCAGGTTTTGAATAATGTCATCTGCCAGGGCCTTTACCTCTTCCACATCGCCCTTTTGCATTTCTATCAGCATTTCTTCTATGAGCTCCTTACTAACTTCGGAGAAGTTGTTGACGAAGTTGAGTGGGTTCTGGATCTCGTGCGCGATGCCTGCGGTGAGTTCTCCAAGGCTGGCCATTTTTTCTGACTGTACTAGTTGGTTCTGTGTGGCTTTAAGCTCACTCAGGGTAGTTTCGACCTGCTCTTTGGCCTTTTCCAATTTACTAAAGTCTTCATACCGGGCGTAGGCAATGGCAAAGGCATCGGCCAGGGATTGTACCGATTCGATCTGGTCTTCCGCCAGGGGTTCTACATTCCCTACATACAACATGCCCTGTGTGAAGGGAATAAAATGCAGGTGAAGCGATTCCGGGGGCTGTTCGGCCCCCTGGTATTCCTTCTCATTGCTCACCTGCCCAAGATCGATCATCAACTGCATAAACTCGAGGAATTTACTTTTATCCCAGTGCGTTCTGTACACTTTTCCCTTTTTCCAGTGTGCAACGGTTGCGTCAGTATCCTTATCGGCATCAAAAGGAATTTTCATCGCCCCGAGTGAATGCCCGTCCGGAGCCGAAAGAAATGCCTGTACGGTTTTGGTAGGTTCATCAATAATAAATACGCCGCAACGGATAAACGGGATGCCCAGGGTGGTAAGTTCATTCCATACCAAAGGGGTAATACGCTCCAGGTCTTGGGTAGAGCGCATACTGGCGATCTGACCCCGTACCCGGTCTAATGAAGCTTGTTTAACGGCGTCTTTTGCCCTTTCTTCTGCTTTTTGAAGATCCAGGAACCTTCTGTAGGTCTGACCAAAAACTGAAGCGAAGCGTGCTAAAACTTTAGATGATTCTTCTGAAATAGGATTTTCAGAAAACGCAAAAAGAATCCCTGAAGAATAAAAGAAACTTCGATGAAACTCTTGTTCCGGCAATGCTTCAAGGTTGGCATTAAATGGGTATTCAGGTTCCTTATTGAGTACCTCATAATATTTTCTGACATCTTTTGCTGTATAGTCATACGAATACTCGGCACTTTTATTTTTCCAGGCCTTTTTAAGACCTACCAACATAGGATGTATGGTCATATCTAACATCCCCGTTATTAATTTTACTGTTCCATCGGAACTTTTGTTCACTGACCTGGTTTCCATCCCCTCATGACCTTCAAGTATGCCTATTCCACAACGGATAGATTGATCGAGGCCTAAATTCATTACTTCATCAAATAAAGAAATGACGATATCCTCTAAATCTTCACTATTATGCATCGCCATGGTCTTGGAACGCACTCTTTCCAAGGCTCCTTCAATCTGAGCTTCCCTGGCCTGTAATTCTGCCTTCTTGATATCCAGAAAACGCTGATACAGACGCCCAAACTCCTTGGCAAAACGGATCACGATATCTTTTTCCTCTTCTGTAGCCCTTCTTGAATGGTTAAACCCAATATAACCGTATTTGCAGTGTCCCTGGGTGGTATAAAGGCCATTTGGGAAATCCTCAGGATATATTTTCTGTCCCTCAGGGAGTGCGGTCATCACCCCATCGAGCACCTGCCAAACAGCCGGTAGCACTTCCGGGGGATAATCAATACAATCTAAGGCATGCAGTTCGCTTTTCTTCCAGTTGGCAAAGGACGTTTTCCAGCTTTCCACGGCATTCACGTCGATCAGTTGTTCCGCGATAACACGTTTCTTTCCACCCCTTGCGATACGCAGGGTGAAGGTCTCATTGGCTTCATCAAATAGGGTAAGATGGGTAAGCACCGGGTTGATCCCCAGGAAATCGAACTGGTCGAACAACACGCCCAGTACATCGGTGAGTTCATCGGTATGGTGCATGGCCATGGCACGAGACCTTACCCTTTCCAGAGCCACTTCTATCTGGGATTCCCGTGCTTGCGCTTCTGCTTTTTGCAGGTCCATAAAACGGATATAGGCCTGTTCAAAGACCTTGGCAAATCGTTTCAGTAGCCCATTCTCTTCCTCCGTATATGGCTGGTTTGTATAACGGGCGATTTGAATTCCAGAATTTTTAGCGAAAGCAATCGAAGTGGAAAAAGCGTTGGAAGTCACCATTTTCTTTTTAAGTGCTTTTGGAAAATCTCCATGGGTTAGGAGATGGTTTATATATTCCTCTTTTACCTTGCCCGAATAGGTTTTGGCAAACAATTCGTGCCTTGTTTTGATCGCCTTATTATAATCGCGTTGTACCTTTGTGTCCTCATTGTAGGGTATTCGCAAGGCCTTTCCAAAAGAGGCCCCACCCACCCATACATCGTAATCCTGCTTTGCTTCTATAACCCCACTCATCCCCACCGCATCCATCTTCAGGCCAAGTTCATGGAGTTGCTCATATACGGCGTTGGCTACCTGCTGCATTTCACCCGTAGTGTGCATGGCTAATGACCGGGAACGTACTTTTTCAAGGGCCGTATCAACCTGCGCCTCCCGTGCCTGGGCTTCTGCTTTTTTGAGGTCTAAGAAACGAGCGTAGGTTTGTTCAAATACCCTTGTAAATCTTGCTAGCAAAGACTCTTCTTCTTCTTTTAGTTTGGAACCAGTAACCAGGTGTAAGTATCCATGTGAAAAATTAAAGCAATAAAATACGCACGGGTCAGGAAACTGGCTTCGTACCATTTCTTCTGCCTCTTTAGAATTAAAGGTGGTAATGTCATATTCAAGATGATTGCTTCGTACTTCACCAGCTACCTTTTGGTGAAATATGATCTGTTGTTTCTTCCATGCTGCATATCGTTCATCAAAAGTGGCATCCCCTGTTAATGGAAGATAAAATAACCCTAAAGAATCCCCACCGGGGCTGGTAACCCAGGTAAATTGCCTGTTGATTTTCTCATTTATTTCTACATAACCACAGGTAACGAAATTATCAACACCCAAAGCAATGAGTTCTTTGTATAAAAGGACTACAACATCTTTGACTTCTTCACCTTTTTGCATGGCCATCGTACGGCTCCGCACTTTTTCCAAGGCATTTTCTATCTGTGCTTCTCTTGCCTGTGCCTCTGCTTTTTGAAGGTCGAGGAAACGGGTATAGGTCTGACTGAAAACGCCGGCAAAGCGTATCAGCAACTGTATAATTTCATCGGCGATTGGTTCATTCGTTGTAATGAGAAGGAATCCGTGCGAAAAAAAGGCTGCCTGCTGTACCCTTCGCCCTTTTATTTGGGAATCATCTACGAACAACTTCAATTCCTCCCTGATATACTTTAACCAAATTTTCAGGTTTTGACCGGAAAGGTCCGCAACCAACGAATCATTCCCCGCTTTCCAGGCTTTGTACATTTTGGTTATAATGGTTGATTTTCTCAGGGAACCTGAAAATTTTTGAGAGAGAAGGCTTCCGGACTGATCCGTTCCCCATAGCTCGATCTCTTTGGTTTCCTCTTTGAAAATACCGATGCTCATACGATCCGGGATATTTCCCAATACTGAAAATTGCTCATAGAGCACCTGTGCGGTATCTGACAGTTCCTCACTTTTATACATGGCCATAGTTCGGCTCCGAACTTTTTCCAAAGCATTTTCAATTTGCGCTTCCCTTGCCTGGGCTTCTGCCTTTTTTAGGTCCAGGAAACGGGTGTAGGTTTGTTCAAATACTTTTGCAAAACGTGTAAATATTTCGTGAGATTCCGGAGACGGTTCGTACGTAATAAATAAGACATACCCATATTTGAAATAGGCTACATGGTCTATTTGTGAATTGGGAAAAGGAATGCCGGCATCCTTCATTTTGAGCAGCTGTTCGCCTACACCGGGCAAGGTGCATAAGTAATCGTAATGGGCAGGGCATTCCTTTTTGCCAATTTCATTGATAAGAAGGGTTTCTCCCCTCTGTCCTGCCTCATAATAGCGAAGGAAGACGCCTTCCATTGGGGTTCTGTATTTGGGAAATGTACCCTGGCCATTACTGCCCCATTCCAATGAGCCTTTAGGATCATCATCATAAATATTAAAGGCACAAAACCAGGTAGCTACTCCCAGGGCCTGAACCTGTTTTACCAATTCAAGGGAAAGTTCGGCCAGTTCCTCACTTTTGTACATAGCCATGCTCCTTGATCTTACCCTTTCCAAAGCCGCCTCGATCTGAGCCTCTCGTGCCTGGGCTTCTGCTTTTTGTAGGTCTAAAAAGCGGGTGTAGGTCTGCTGAAAAACTTTGGCAAAACGCTTCAGGATATCATTTTCCTCGCTGGAATAAGGCGTTCCGGAGAAATTTTCAATATAGAGGCCAATATCTTTTTCTATGACCGTAGATATGGCCAGTCCGGGACAACTGAAATAAAAATCTCGTGCCTTGTTAGTTAATCCTTCAATGTGAGGCAGCAGTACTTTATAAAAACTGTTCTTTTCCTTAAAATCCATTTGCGTGGTAAAGAAATCCTTCCCCTTTTTTTTCGCTTCTGTGAATTGCCGGTCCCAGACTAAATCAAGATAAGGGACAGTAACCTTTGCCGGAATATCCTGTGTTTCGGCAATCCAAAAATGCCAGTCCTTTGTGGGTGCATAATCAACAACAATACCTGCATGCTCTGCATTGATACTCAAGTGGGCCAATTGATCGAAGATTACCTTTACTACATCTTTGAGCTCTTCACTATTTTGCATGCCCATACTTCTTGAGCGAACCCGCTCCAATGCGGCTTCAATCTGGGCTTCTCTTGCCTGAGCTTCCGCTATTTGGAGATCTAGGAAACGGGTGTAGGTCTGGGCAAATACCTTTCCAAATCGCTTAAAAATATCATGAGCTTCTGGAACAGCCTCATAGGTGATAAAGAGTAAAAACCCTTCGTTAAATCGCACTAAATGATTAAACTGTTGTACTGGTAAGTTCAGTCCCGCCTTCTCAAACTGCTCGAAAGTCCCTTTAAGTTCCGGAAGGGATTTCATATACTTATAATGTGCTACCAAATCTTCCCCATCCTGTCCATAGACAAAAAATTTTTCATGATTGAGAATGGCATTATGCCATGGTTTCAAACTTTTATGTTCGGTTAAGGGCAGAACAAAGGGTTCTTGAAGTTCTCCTTCACTGCTCATGATACATACACTCGATTTTTTATCGTCCGACAAAATGTTGTAACCACAACTCCAGGCTGGTATTCCTAAATTTTGAACTTCCAAAAACAAAACATTGGCCGCTTCAGACAATTCATCACTATGCTGCATCGCCATGGTACGGCTTCGCACTTTTTCCAGGGCCAGTTCTATCTGAACTTCCCGGGCCTGCTGTTCGCTTTTTATCAGATCTTCAAAGCGTTTATGGGCCAGGTCAAAGGCCCCCGCAAAGCGCTCCAAAAGTTCGAGATCTTCCTTAGGAATCTCTTCCACAACACCCGGCAAACTATAGCCTATTTCCCCATGGGTGGTCCTGGCCATGATAAAGGTGAGTCCTCCAATATGACGAATATCATCTTCACTTGGAGCGTTGGGATCTACCTGCTGAAAGTCGCCCAGTGAAACCATTTTATCCACATAGGCCAGGGCTGCTTCAACATCCATTGCATAAATAACCGTAGGTTTCTTCCCTTTTTCCCATTTGGCCAATAGTGGAATATCCCCATGCATATGGCGGGGCAGATTCATCACCATGCCAATACGGGTGCCGTCTCCAGATGTCATGGCTTTCTCGTAGATCTCTGGCAACCACCGCATATGCCAGAAGTAATGTGCTTCATGCCCCAGATTGATGAATTCAGTGCGCATGGTCACCACAATATCGAGCAGGTCTGCAGATTCTCTCATGGCCATGGCCTGTGAACGAACTCTTTCAAGAGCCGCTTCAATCTGTGCTTCCCGGGCCTGGGCTTCTGCATTTTTTAGGTCAAGGAAGCGGGTGTAGGTCTGTTCGAAGACCTTGGCAAAGCGCTGCAGTATGGCAAGCTTATCATCGGGCAAACGCGCATAGCCCGAAACGCTTATTAGGCCATGGTGCATGTTGATATAGGTCAGGAATATCTCCCTTTCCGCCAATACGGTGCGCTTGACCTTTTCTGGTAAGGTGCTGAATCCGGTTTCGTTCAGCCAGTAGCGATCGAATTCCCTCTTTTTTTCATCGGTATGGTGCAGCCTTAAGGGCGGCCCCTGTTTTTTCCAATGCTGCCACAGTTTCTTATAAACGCGATGTCCCTGCCCCTCGACCACAAAGCATTTCAGATCCGAACCCGTGGATTCGGCGATCCAGTTTTCGATATGGTTGGCCTTTTCGTCGAATATCATGATCGAGCAACCCCAATCGGCCAGGCCCAGCGCATCCAATTGCCAGTACAGAGCGGAAACCACTTCTTTTAGCTCGCCGCTTTGGTGCATGCCCATCGTCCGGCTTCGGACCTTTTCCAAGGCCGCTTCAATTTGCGCCTCCCGGGCCTGTGCTTCTGCTTTTTGAATATCGAGAAATCGGGTATAGGTCTGTTCGAACACTTTGGCAAAACGCTTGAAAATGTCATGCTCCTGTGGACATTCTTCAGTGGTTACGAATACCAAAAAACCCGTGGCAAAATTGGCAAGATGAAATGTCAGTTTACTCGGAAAACTTCTAGGATCAAATGCTTCCCGATTTGGTATTTGCGTTGCCATAAACCTAAAGTGGACAATTAAGTCTTTTCCTTCCAAAGTTTCAAAATGGAAGGGATTTCCATTTTTCCATTCCCTGTATATTCTAATAGCAAACGGATCTTTAGAGTGATCAAATACCAAATAAGGCATTTGACCTTCTACCGGATCACCTATCCAGGCATCAGACATAGGCTTTTCACTGTGGCATATATGGATACCAACAGCAAATAATGAATTGATCAATAGGTTGATCTGCTCAACAACCAAAGTGTTGGTGATGGCCAATTCCTCGCTTCGTTGCATGGCCATGGTTCTGGCTCTTACCCTTTCCAATGCCACTTCGATTTGCGCTTCCCTAGCCTGGGCTTCGGCTTTTTGGAGGTCGAGGAAACGCCGGTAGGTTAATTTTAAAACTCCTGCGAAACGAAGTATAATATTGATCTCATGCTCGCTTAAAGGGATGGCTGTAAGTACGTACATCATTCCGTATTCAAAATAGAAACTGTTGGTGTACTCGGAGGTCGCCACAGAAAGGACTTTATCTTTTATTGCCTTGGAAGAAGTCTCTTTTGTTGTAACGGCTTCATAATATTTTTGCAATTCTTCCCCGTGTATTGCTCCAATAAAATAGGGGTCGCCCCGTCGCCAGGTTTCCACCACCTGGGCAATCATTGGATGTTGGTCGAAGGCTATATTTGAATTGACATGAATGGCCTTACCGTGCTCATCTATATTTGCACTCCAATCTTCCATTGTTTGGGATTCCTCATCCATTATGAGAAAACCACAGGCTCTGGGTTTAATTCCTAGGGTAAGGAGCTGATTAAAGAATACAATAGAAGTCTCCGCTAATTCATCGCCACGGTGCATAGCCATGGCCCTTGTACGAACTCGTTCCAAAGCCGCTTCTATCTCCAATTCCCTGGCTTGAGAGCTGAGCAGGGCATCCTTTCCATGGATGGTCTTTTCCGTTTTCTCGAGTTCCTTAAGCAAGCGTGTCTTTTCCTTTACAGAAAGCGAAGCTGACTTGCTTATGGCATCAGTGATCTTGTTAAAGTGAAGGCTCATTTTAGTGGCTAAAGGTATTTAAGAGCCCAATGATGCATTTAGATTGGTTCATGTTATGTAAGGGCTTAAAAGGCGCCATAAGGCACCCTTGCATCCGTTTAGAAAGTTACTAAAAAATCCGGTTAGGAGGCTAGATATTTTTATGAGATGGTGTGTTCGCCTCTAAGTGTTTAAAGATAGCGGATTTTATTTCGGCATATTTTGTTTGAATGAGCCAGTGGCCTGCTTCCAATTCTAAAAAGGTATACGGCCCCTGTATATATTGATGGCCGTCTTCAACTCCTTTGGCGCCAATGGCCATATCATGGTTCCCCCAAATAAATAAGGTGGGCATTTCTACAGGTCCAATTTCCTCCGTTTTACTTTTCCCGAAATTGGCCCGGTAATAATTTAAGGCGGCCGTTAACACTTTCTTTTCCCGAAAGGTTGAGAGGTAGTCTTGCAGTTCTTCATCACTGCTGTGTTTCCACAATTTGCGAAAAAGCTTAAAATCGTTCTTCCTTATGCTGTATTCTGCCAAAAAAGGAACCACCAGCATTTTGATGTATTTGCTTCGTTGTTGCTGGTCCGTATCTGTTTTTAGTGCCTCAAAAAAAGCTTTCAGGTGGGGTACGGAGAGGGACGTATAACTTAGTAGTACTTCCGGATGGTGAAAGGCTAGGTACCATCCAATAACGGCCCCCCAATCGTGCGCGATGAGGTGAAATTTTGTTTTTCCAAGCGATTTGGCCAGGTCTAATACATCCTGATTTAGGTACTCAATGGCATATTGGTTTTTGCCTTTGGGGCAGGCATTTTTACTGTAGCCCCGCATGTTGGGTGCTACGCAGTAAAACCCCTTCGGTGCCAGATCGTCCATCAAAGTTCGCCACATAATGGAGGTTTCCGGAAAGCCATGGAGCAGCACTACAAGTTCATCGGTAGCCTTGCCGGCTAACCGGCAGTCGAATTGTAATGTTCCCAGCGTAATTTCTTTGGTTCCCGGCATGGCGGATTAATTAAAAATAAGATGAAGTCCCTTAAAAATACCTGTTATTTTGGCTCCAGGGACATAACATAGTCATAGCTATCATTCAGATATTGTGAGAGCGTATCGAGATCTCTCCACATACGTTCCGGTATCAGTACGTATCCTTTCATGGTAGCCCCATAGG
>CALZFZ010000124.1 GCA_945786965.1 uncultured Muriicola sp.
ACTTACCCATACAGATTCGCTAACCCTGGCTTTGCTCACGGCTTTTAAAAGTAGTTTAGGCACTGATGCCAAGGCCGGACTCAGCAATGGAGCGGTAACTATAGTCCTGGAGAATACATTCCTGTTCAATGATGTTGATAAAAACTACACCGTGGAAGAAACTGCAATTCCGGTACTCGGGAAGGTAGCCGCTATTTTGAAACAGTATCCGAAGCTGAATATTTTGGTTGAGACCAATAGCAATGCCTTAGAATTCAAACAACTAAAACTGAAGGACAACTGGGATCTAAGTGCCTTACAGGCGGCAGCTGTTGTGCGTGAATTGACAGAAAAATATGAGATATCCCCCAAACGTATGCAGGCCATCGGAAAAAGTGAGTACGGTTTAGCAGTAATTGAAACAACAACACGGATAAAGGTGAAACCTCCATATGAAGGTTTTTATAGAATTATAAAAGATATGATGAAATAATATTCCTCATCATCCTTTTTTGTAATGAATCCACTATGTCTTTTATAATTTTTGGAAAATACCAACGTTGTAGATTCGTAAACCAAACTAAATACCACACACCATGACCGGAGACGGAATATTTCAACTATTTGGCTTTTTATTACCGGCAGTAGTCACAGGGGCCGTAGCTTTTTACTTTTTCAGATTACACACAAACAACGAAGAAGGTAGACGGAGGTATCTTTTGCATAAGGATTCTCAAAAAAATGCCCTCCCTATTCGTTTACAAGCCTATGAGCGCATTGCTTTGTTCCTGGAACGTATCGCTATTCCCAGCCTTGTAGTGAGAGTTGCACCTAAGTCGGCTGATAAGACAGATTATGAAAACTTACTTATCAGGAATATCGAAAATGAATTCGACCACAACTTATCGCAGCAGATCTATATGAGCGATGAATGCTGGAATATCATAAAAGCTGCAAAAAGTGCTACCATTCAGGCCATAAGAAAAGCCGGAATGAGCGAATCGGATTCGTCCGATAAACTCAGGGAAGATATCCTGAATGAGACTATGGACAAACAATCCCCGTCTGCTACGGCACTGGCATTTGTGAAGCGGGAGATCAGTGAACTGTGGTAGTTTAGATCCTCGAAAAGCAGTTATTCCAGGTTCATCTGGAGTTGACTTAATTCCTGGCTTTTTGTTTCAGCAAATTGGAAACCACTTTCCCACCAGGCAGTCATTTTTTCTTTTTCAAAGATCAATGAATTTGTTGTAAGTACGGTAGGCGTATAATAAAAATTAATGATCGCATCATTGTGATTCGCCACATACTTCCCAATGCGAATATTTTGACGCTCTATCCTGTCAAGCATAAATGCAAACATGCTGGTCAGCAGTGAAAACGCATTTTTGGAAGGCATTCTGTTAAAGTGGGTCGTTTCCGTATGCAGGATTATAGCATCAACAACAGTAGCACCCCTTCGTACTGCTTCTTCAATAGGAACCATACTCCCGAGGCCTCCATCAGCATACTCGCATCCTTCTTTACGCACCAGGCTCATAAATGGGGTATAATTACAGGAGATCCAGATCCATTCACAGAAATCGTCGTATTCAAATTCATTGATAGACTTGTATTCTATTTGGTTCAGTGAAAGGTTCGATACCGTAACAACAATATCCTTTGGCCCGTGCTTTAGAATTTCAAATTCCTCTTTTGTTAGTGTTTCCCTGATAAGTTTAAGCAAATTATGACTCTCCCCAAATGTTTTACTGCCGTGATAGAAATTCTTTAATACATTCCAATGTGCAATCCCAATGTTAGATACCCCATGTTTCTTTTGAATGGTAAAAGGACAATTACTAAATATACTATTCTGATTCACAGAAGTATAAACGTCTCTTATCTTCTGTATTTTCCCCAATGCCAGGTGGGAGATCAGTAAACTGCCCGTAGAGGTTCCAAGGAAGAGATCGTAGGAATATCCCTTTTTCTCTATCAGGTATTGGGCCACTCCTCCTGCAAAGGCTCCTTTGCTCCCACCACCTGAAATAACCATTGCTCTCATTCCAATACTATTTTATTGAGGTATTCCAATTCTTCCCGTTTTAATTCCTTTACTAACAACGCCAGCCGCATGCGTTGTACTTCATTTTTTACAAGCCCATCCAAAACCCTTCGCGCGTAATTCCTAAACTGCCATGTAGGGTGAACAGCTGCATTGACCAGGTCTTTTAAATTCTGATCTGAAAAAGACAAGACCTCCCCGATCAGTGAAAAAGCAATTTGCCGAACTTCGGTATTATAATATGGCGATGTATACGCCAATAATTCTTCCTTATAGCGTGCTTTGGCATTTTCGTCTTCAAAGTCCTTGGTTAAGATAGCTAAAAGCAACCATAATTGCCGAATATTTTTGTTCGAAAAACCAACCATATCTTTGGTCATCATTAAATACTTAACCCGATCCTGGGGAAGATAGATCCACAACTTATATAAGGCACTTTCTATGGTAACATAACTCTGGTCTTGCAGCAATGATTCGTATTCTGGTACCAATTCCAATGGAACAGGGCCTGGGATATTGGCCAGGGCCTGGCGTACATGAAGATCTCCGGAAAGAAATGCCTCTTTTAAAAATGTATTGGAGAGCGATTTATGATACAAGGTTATCACCCGTTTTTTAAATTCAGAAGATGAGGAAGCGCTCCAATATCGCTGAATGATCTCTTCATTATTTATTGGACTAACCGTTAGTTCCCGCTGCAGTTTTAAAAACTGATCTATCGATTGAGAAGATGCCTGCAAATAGCTCATTGTCTCTTCAATTGGAAAATCAGTTGCTATCAACCATTGATCCTTAAATGTATCCAGGTTTTGTTCGCTGCTGGCTTCCATAATTTCAATAAAGTTTTCCACAGTAACGTTTTGGTATTGAAAGGTGTTGAGGAAGGAGGTAATCCCATTCTTAAATATAGCAGCACCCAGTTGTTCTTTGAGGATGATCAAGGCCCATGCACCCTTATCATAAAAGGTTGCACTGCTGGCCTTAGAGTCGGTCAGCGATTGTCCCTGGCCATTTCTTGACAAGGATTCCAGCGTCTGGGCCATATTGAACAATTTCCAAAAATAATAGTCAGACCCAAAGATCTCTTTTTCAGCTAACAGAGCATAATACGAAGCAAAACCTTCGTGCAGCCAGTGATCGCTTGCATCTACTTCGGTCACCAAATTTCCGAACCACTGGTGTGCCATTTCGTGCGCGTTGACATTCACAAAGTTTTTATCGAAAAACGCCGTAGAATCAACCATAAAAGCGTCTGAAAAAATAGTGGTTCCTGTATTCTCCATACCTGCGTATAAAAAGTCACGTACCGGGATCTGCTTATAGTTTTGCCAGGGATAGGATATTCCTGTTTCTTCTTCCAAAACCTGCATTATCTCTTTGGTATGGCGATAGGTAGGTTCTACATTTAAACTGTCTTCGGGATAATAATACATGTATAGTGGTATTCCTGAACTCGATCTTGTTTCTAACTTCTTATAGGTACCTATAGCAAAAGCCAATAAATAGCTACTCATAGGATTTTGCATATCAAAAACCCAGGTTTTCATAGTTTCTTTTACCTCTGAGAAAATTAAATTGCCATTTGCGACTACCTCGTAATTAGAATCGAAGGTGATGCTTAGATCAAATTCTACTTTTTCGTTCATATCATCAAAGCTAGGCACCCAATGACTGCTGTATTTCCCCTGCCCTTGTGTCCATATTTGCTCGTTTTTGGGAATTGTATCTTCCCATCCCAAAAAATATACTGCTTGCTTGGGTTTGCAGGAATAAACAACCGTTATTTCATAGGATTTCCCGGGTTTCATTTTTTTATGAATCCCCAGTTTTTTCTGGTCATAAGAAAATTTGATCTTTTTTCCATTAAGTAGTACCCGGCTTAATTGCATTTTTTGTGCATCGATGAAAATCGAGTCTATTTTCTTATGTACCTTAAACGAATAGGTTACATTCCCATCTATGCGTTTACTATCTGCTGCTATCTTCAAGGAAATTTGACTTTTTAAAAAATCAACGTTTTGCTGGGATTGAGAAAGACCCAGATACGGCAAAAGAAATAGGGTTAATAGAAAAAGACCTTTCATAATGAAACCATGGGAATAACAATTCAAATTTAGCATTTTGATCTGTTGCAGTTGACTAAGGTAACCGTTAATTTAGTCGAATGAACAGCAATACCTTGCAAACACCTATTACCTATTTAAAAGGAGTAGGCCCTAATCGGGCTCAACTCCTGCAATCGGAGTTGGGTATTGCAACCTACCAGGATCTTATCAACCTGTTTCCCAACCGATATATTGATAAAACTCAGTATTACAAGATCAATCAACTTGAGCGCAATACATCTGATGTTCAGATCATTGGAAAAATTGTACATCTTAAAACCGTAGAGCAAAAAAAGGGGAAGCGGTTGGTGGCTACTTTTATTGATGATACCGGCGAAATTGAATTGGTATGGTTCAGGGGACAAAAGTGGATCAGGGAGAACTTACAGATCAATGTTCCCTATGTAATCTTTGGACGAACCAACTGGTTTAATGGCAAGTTCTCCATGCCCCATCCGGAAATGGAACTGCAGTCGGTTCATGAACAAGGATTGCGAATTACCATGCAGCCTGTATATCCTTCCACTGAAAAATTGAGCAATAAAGGCGTTACCAATCGGGTTATCAGTACCCTGATGCAACAATTATTTGCGGAGACCCAGGGATTATTTTCGGAGACATTATCACCTGAGATCCTCGAGAGGCTAAAACTCATAACCAGTACGGAGGCCTTGTTCAATATACATTTTCCCAAAAACCAGCATTTACTGGCCCGTGCCCAGTTCCGACTTAAATTCGAGGAGTTATTTTATATTCAGCTTCAGCTTATTTCCAAAAAGTTGGTTCGAAAACAGAAAATAAAAGGGTTTCCGTTCGAAACTGTTGGCGACTATTTTAATACATTCTATAAAGAATACCTTCCCTTTCAGCTCACCGGAGCGCAACAAAAAGTGATCAAGGAGATCAGGGCCGACCTGGGTAGCAATGCACAAATGAACCGGCTTTTACAAGGTGATGTGGGCTCCGGAAAGACCATTGTGGCACTTATGATCATGTTGCTTGCGCTGGATAATGGATTTCAATCCTGTCTCATGGCCCCGACCGAGATCCTGGCAAATCAGCATTACTCCGGTCTCAAGGAATTACTGGGAAACATGAACGTGAATATTGCCATACTTACAGGATCCGTGAAAAAATCGGATCGCAAGATCATCCATGAGCAATTGGAGAATGGAGAACTTAATATTTTAGTGGGTACCCATGCGGTATTGGAACACAAAGTACAGTTCAAAAATTTGGGCCTGGCCATTATTGATGAACAACATCGATTTGGGGTTGCACAACGATCCAAATTATGGCACAAAAATGAGATTCCTCCTCACATTTTAGTGATGACGGCCACTCCAATTCCAAGGACCCTGGCAATGAGCCTATATGGGGATCTCGACATTTCGGTGATTGATGAACTCCCACCTGGGCGAAAGTCAATAAAAACAGTACACCGCTATGATAATAATCGGCTTAAAGTGTTCCGATTCTTAAAGGACGAGATAAAAAAGGGAAGGCAGATTTATGTAGTGTATCCCCTTATTCAGGAATCTCAGGCCCTGGATTATAAAGATCTTATGGATGGCTATGAGAGTATGGTGCGCGAATTCCCCTTACCGGATTACCAGATATCTATTGTACATGGCAAAATGAAATCGGAAGATAAGGAATATGAAATGGCGCGTTTTGTTAAAGGAGAAACCAATATTATGGTAGCCACAACCGTCATAGAAGTAGGTGTAGATGTTCCTAATGCCACAGTAATGATCGTTGAAAGTGCCGAACGGTTTGGGCTATCACAATTGCATCAGCTGCGGGGTCGTGTAGGCCGTGGAGCGGACCAGAGTTATTGTATTTTAATGACGGGCCATAAACTATCTTCGGAAGCAAAAACCCGCCTCGAGACCATGGTACGGACCAATGATGGCTTCGAGATTGCCGAAGTAGACCTGCGACTTCGGGGTCCCGGAGATTTAATGGGAACACAGCAAAGCGGACTCCTTAATCTCAAAATTGCGGATCTGGTTAAGGACAATGATATACTAAAAACCGCGCGATTCTATGCCCTGCAAATTTTGAAAGAAGATCCTGGATTACAATTGGAAAAAAATGGGGCTTTACGTAATACCTATGCGCAATTGATCAAGCACAAAAATATATGGAATTACATAAGTTGATCTATATAATGGACTAAAACCGAGGTATTGACTGTTCTTGAACATCGTAATTTTCGAATTCATAAATTTCGTTTACAACTCCTATTTTTTAGATTTGTTTGCTTAGAAAATTGAGTATATGAGTTCGAAGACAACACTATTTGATAAAGTTTGGGATTCCCACGTCGTACGTAAAATAGACAAGGGTCCGGATGTTCTTTTTATAGATCGCCATTTGGTACATGAGGTAACAAGTCCGGTAGCCTTCCTGGGATTAAAAAAGAGAAAGAGTAAAGTGCTCTATCCGGAACGTACTTTCGCCACGGCTGACCATAATACTCCGACAATAAATCAGCACTTGCCGGTAAAAGATCCATTATCGGCTAACCAATTAAAAGCATTGGAAGAAAATGCCAGTGAACACGGTATCCCCTACTGGGGATTAGGCCATGAAAAAAACGGGATTGTTCACGTTATTGGACCTGAAAATGGAATAACACTTCCAGGTGCTACTATAGTATGTGGAGATTCCCATACGTCTACACATGGCGCATTTGGAGCTATAGCTTTCGGAATAGGTACTTCTGAGGTTGAAATGGTTTTATCTACCCAGTGTATTATGCAGCCCAAGGCGAAAAAAATGCGTATTACCATCGATGGTGCTTTGAACAAGGCAGTAACTCCAAAAGATGTGGCATTGTATATTATTTCCAGGTTAACTACCTCCGGGGCCACCGGATACTTTGTAGAATATGCAGGGGAGGTATTTAGAAACATGTCGATGGAAGGCCGTATGACCGTTTGTAATTTAAGTATTGAAATGGGAGCCCGAGGTGGTATGATCGCCCCGGACGAGAAGACGTTTGCATATATTAAAAACCGGGAATACACTCCTAAAGGAACTGCATGGGATGCCGCAATGGAATACTGGAAAACCTTGAAAAGCGATGAAGGTGCTTTGTTTGACAAGGAGGTTATTTTTAACGGGTCGGATATCGAACCCATGATCACTTATGGAACGAATCCCGGGATGGGTATCGGAATTTCTTTAGGAATACCTAAGGCCGAAAGCCTGGAGGGTGGCGTTTCTACCTACAAAAAGTCATTGGAATATATGGACTTCCACGAAGGCGATACAATGCTTGGTAAAAAGATCGATTTTGTCTTTTTAGGGAGCTGTACCAATGGACGTATAGAAGATTTCAGGGCCTTTGCAGAGATTGTAAAAGGACGTAAAAAGGCCGATCATATAACTGCCTGGCTGGTTCCCGGATCTCACCGCGTAGAAGAGGCCATCAGGGAAGAAGGCATTTTAGACATTTTGGAAGAAGCCGGTTTTGAGTTAAGGGAACCGGGTTGCTCTGCTTGTTTGGCAATGAATGACGATAAAATTCCTACCGGTAAATATGCGGTCAGTACCTCGAATAGAAATTTTGAAGGTCGACAAGGCCCGGGAGCACGGACATTATTGGCAAGTCCTTTGGTGGCTGCGGCAGCAGCGGTCACAGGCAAGGTTACAGACCCTAGGGTCTTAATGGAATTAGAAACTATTTGAAATAGATATTTAGAACAGGATTATGGCATACGATAAATTCAACATACTAACTAGTACTGCGGTACCGCTTCCTATTGAAAATGTGGATACCGACCAGATTATCCCGGCCCGCTTTTTAAAAGCAACGGAACGCAAAGGATTTGGGGATAATCTATTCCGGGATTGGAGATATAAACCGGATAACGCTCCCAAAGAACATTTTGTACTTAACAATCCTATCTATAGCGGCAAAATTCTGGTTGGAGGAAAAAACTTTGGCTCCGGTTCATCGAGAGAACATGCAGCCTGGGCTATATATGATTATGGGTTCCGATGTGTTGTTTCCAGTTTCTTTGCAGATATTTTCCGAAATAACTGCCTAAATATTGGGGTTCTGCCTGTACAGGTAAGTGCCGAATTTCTTCAGAAGATCTTTGAGGCCATTGAAGCCGATCCTAAAGCAATTCTTAAAGTAGATCTGCCAAAACAGACCATTACGATAGAAGCAACCGGACAGCAAGAATCTTTTGACATCAATAATTACAAAAAAGACAACATGCTTAACGGGTACGACGATATCGACTATTTATTGAGTATGAAGAATGAAATAGAAGATTTTGCAAAACAAATGCCTCTTTAAAATTTAGTTCATTTATGCCACATTCAGCAGCATCAATAGCTACCAAGAAACACCGGTCCACTTCGGTTCCAGTATCCACATCAAAGAGGACTATTGAGATTATGGATACGACTTTAAGGGATGGTGAACAAACATCTGGGGTGTCATTTTCTGCTTCTGAGAAACTTACGATGGCTAAGTTGCTACTCGAAGAATTGAAGGTTGACCGTATTGAAATTGCTTCGGCCAGGGTATCCGAAGGTGAATTTGATTCTGTTAAGCAAATTACCGGTTGGGCCAGGTCAATGGGATATGAAGACCGGATAGAAGTACTCACTTTTGTAGACGGTGGTTCGTCCATTGCCTGGATGCAGGAAGCCGGTGCCAAGGTTCAGAACCTGTTAACCAAAGGATCACTGAATCATCTTACCCATCAGTTGAAGCGATCCCCCGATCAACATTTTGCGGAAATAGCCAAAGTAATTGAAATGGCTGTTAAGGCCGAAATTGAAACCAATGTATACCTGGAAGATTGGAGCAATGGTATGCGCAATTCCCAGGAATATGTATTTCAATTTCTCGATTTTCTGGCAACGCAGCCTTTAAAACGCATTTTACTGCCAGATACACTCGGGGTTCTTACCCCTTCTGAAACCTTTGAATTTATTGATAAAATTGTAAGGCGTTACCCTGATATCCATTTCGATTTCCATGGCCATAACGATTATGACCTTAGCGTTGCCAATGTCATGGAAGCATTAAAAGCCGGATGTCATGGCCTGCATTTAACAGTGAATGGTATGGGGGAACGGGCAGGCAATGCTCCACTGGCAAGCGTAGTTGCTGTTATAAATGATTTTATGCCTCATTTAAAGATCAACGTACAAGAATCCTCGCTCTTTAAAGTAAGTAAATTGGTATCGGCCTTTACAGGTTTTAGAATCCCTGCAAACAAACCAATTGTTGGAGATAATGTATTTACACAAACTGCTGGTATACATGCAGATGGTGATAATAAAAAGAACCTATACTTTAATGATCTATTACCAGAAAGGTTTGGCAGAAAACGCAAATATGCACTGGGAAAGACATCGGGTAAAGCCAATATTCAGAAGAATCTCCAGGAACTTGGACTCACCTTAAATGATGAGGAATTAAAGAAGGTAACAGAACGCATTATTGAACTTGGCGACAAAAAGGAACGTGTCACCAAGGAAGACCTGCCCTATATTATTTCAGACGTATTGGACAGTGAAAGTTATCAGCACAAGGTCAATATCAAATCGTATGTATTAACGCATTCCAAGGGCTTAAAACCTTCAACTACGGTATCTATCGACATTAATGGGGAAATACATGAAGAAAGCGCACAAGGCGATGGGCAATTCGATGCTTTTATGAACGCCTTAAGAAAAATATACAGGGCTAAAAAATTAAGCTTGCCACACCTTACGGATTATGCGGTACGGATTCCGCCGGGAAGTAATTCTGACGCCCTCTGTGAAACAATTATAACCTGGCAGAGTGAAGAAAAGGAATTTACTACCCGTGGTTTGGATTCTGATCAAACCGTATCGGCTATTAAGGCAACTGAAAAAATGCTGAACATCATATAAATTGAATCTAGATTTTTTAATATGAAATTAAATATTGCCCTCTTGGCCGGTGACGGCATTGGCCCGGAAGTTATTGATCAGGCTGTAAAAGTCTGCAATGCGATCGCAAGCAAATACAACCATGAATTAAACTGGAGACCTGCCTTGACCGGTGCAGCTGCCATTGATGTTGTAGGTGAACCCTACCCTGACGAAACACATGAAATATGTGTAAGTTCGGATGCTGTACTATTCGGTGCTATTGGGCACCCTAGATTCGACAATGACCCTTCTGCCAAGGTGAGACCGGAACAAGGATTGCTTAAAATGCGCAAAAAGCTGGGGTTGTTTGCTAACGTAAGGCCCACCTTTACCTTTCCTTCACTGATAGACAAATCTCCATTGAAAAGGGAACGTATTGAGGGAACCGATCTGGTATTTCTCCGTGAATTAACCGGCGGTATTTATTTTGGAAAAAGAGGCCGGGAAGATAATGGGAACACCGCTTATGATACCTGCACTTATACCCGTAAGGAAGTGCAACGACTGGCAAAAAAGGGGTTTGAAATGGCTATGAAACGTTCCAAAAAATTGTGCTGTGTAGATAAAGCCAACGTTTTGGAATCGTCCCGATTATGGCGGGAAACTGTCCAGGCCATGGAAAAGGATTATCCGGAAGTAACCGTATCTTATGAATTTGTAGATGCCGTTGCCATGAGACTTGTGCAATGGCCCAATTCTTATGATGTATTGATCACCGAAAATCTATTTGGGGATATACTAACCGACGAAGCTTCTGTGATCTCAGGATCCATGGGTTTAATGCCTTCAGCGTCTATAGGAGACTCTATAGGCCTATATGAGCCCATTCATGGCTCCTATCCTCAAGCCGCAGGAAAGGACATCGCAAATCCGCTGGCTACAGTTCTATCTGCAGCTATGATGTTTGAAGATTTTAACTTGCTCGATGAAGCCCAGGCCATACGAGATGTGGTCAATAAGTCATTGGACCAGGGAATAGTTACCGAAGATCTCGCGGAAGGCGCTAAAGCCTATAAGACAAGTGAGGTGGGCGATTGGTTAGCCAGTCGCATCTAATGAAATCTTGGCAGTCTAAGATTAAAGAACCCTAGAGAATATAATCCGTGCTGGTGAAATTAGATAATTTTGTCTCCAGCAATTGTTTCACAGTCTCTTTATTCAGTTCATTGTCTTTGAATGCCAACAACGTTCGGATGGAAAAAGAACGCAAAGCATCATGCACACTCAGGGTCGACTGCGCTGAGTCCTTTCTTCCGGTAAACGGATACACATCCGGCCCTCTTTGACAGGAACTGTTGAGGTTAACCCTACATACAAGGTTGGCTAAGGTATCGATCAATGGTGCCAGGGCATAAACATCCCTTCCAAACAAACTCACCTGCTGTCCGTAATTGCTGGCTGCCATATCGTCCAGCGGCTCCTCTATATCTTTAAAAGAAAGCACAGGTATTACAGGTCCAAATTGTTCTTCCTGATAAACACGCATCTCTTTTGTAACAGGATATAAAACTGCAGGCCAGATAAAATTCCTGAAGTGCTTCCCTCCTTTTTTGTTCATTATTTTAGCCCCTTTTGCCAGGGCATCATCAATAAGTTCCTGGATATACGCCGGTTTACCGGATTCAGGTAGTGGGGTTAATTTAACACCATCTTCCCAAGGGTTTCCAAACTTCAATGCATCTACTCGTTCGGCAAATCGTTTAATAAAGGATTCCTGAACCTCTTCATGTACATACACTATTTTAAGGGCCGTACAACGCTGGCCGTTAAAGGATAAAGTGCCTGCCAGGCATTCCTCAATGGTCAGATCCATATCGGCATCCGGTAAAATGATGGCCGGATTTTTAGCTTCCAACCCAAGCACCAGACGAAGCCGGTTGCTCTTTGGATGCTGATCCTGCAAAGCGTTGGCCGATTTACTGTTTCCTATCAGGGCCAATACATCTACCTTTCCGGTTTTCATGATGGGGGCAGCTACAGATCTTCCCCTGCCAAAAAGGATATTGACCACGCCTTTGGGGAAACTGTTTTTGAAAGCTTCCAATAAAGGGGTTATCAAAAGTACCCCATGTTTTGCGGGCTTAAATATTGCCGTATTCCCCATGATCAGTGCCGGTATTAAAAGTGCAAAGGTCTCATTGAGTGGATAATTATACGGGCCCAAGCACAATACCACGCCTAAAGGACCCCTTCGGATGTGAGCGTAAACCCCATCGTGTTTTTGAAACTTTGCCGAGTTGCGGTCTAATTGTTTGTAATCCTCAATGGTATCATAGATATACTCTACAGTACGGTCGAATTCCTTTTGGGAATCGGGGAGCGATTTGCCAATTTCCCACATCAACAAGGTTACGATCTCCTCTCTTTTTGTTTCCATCTGAGAAACGAACTTCTCCATGCATTCAATACGATCATTGACTTTCATGGTTGGCCAGATGCCTTTGCCTTCATCGTATGCATTTAAAGCACCGTTAAGTGCATCCATCGCTTCCGTTTCACCCATATCGGGAATACTCCCTAATAGGGTTGGTTTGTACTCTTGCGTAGCCGATATGGTAGAAAATACATCTGAAGAAGCGCCCTCCCATTGTTTTAATTCTCCATTTACCAAATATAATTTTTGGTGAATTGGATTTTTGATTTGAAAGGAAGCGGGAATGTTAGATGCCATGTTATATATTTAAAATTCAGCTAAATTGAATGGATGATTTGTGTACTGCTTTTTTAAACAATGGGTTTCATTGCTGTCATGGAAGCACGCAACCGGGCACCCACAATTTCCACCGGATGTTCGCGAAGGGCTTTATTTACGGCAATTAACTTTGCATTTTCAACTCCGTTATCCTTGCCTTCCCCATACTGTTTGCCAATAACGTCTACATTAGCTTTCTTCATAAAATCCTTCAAAAGGGGTTTGCATGCATGGTCGAATAAATAGCACCCATACTCGGCAGTATCTGAAATGACCCGGTTCATTTCAAAAAGTTTTTTTCGGGCAATTGTATTTGCAATTAAAGGGGTTTCATGCAGGGATTCGTAATAAGCCGACTCGCCGATGATACCGGATTCGGTCATGGACTCATAGGCCAGCTCAACCCCGGCTCTTACAAAAGCAACCATTAAAACTCCATGGTCATAGTATTCCTGTTCTGAGATTTTTTGATCCCCGGCCGGTGTTTTCTCAAAAGCAGTCTCCCCAGTTGCTGCCCTCCAGGTTAATAGATTTTTATCATCATTAGCCCAGTCTTCCATCATGGTTTTGGAAAAATATCCGCTCATAATATCATCCATGTGCTTGTGGAATAATGGCCGCATAATGTCTTTCATTTCTTCTGAAAGATCAAAAGCTTTTATTTTTGCCGGATTAGACAATCGATCCATCATATTGGTAATACCCCCATATTTCAGTCCCTCGGTAATAGTCTCCCAACCATACTGGATTAGTTTGGACGCATAGCCGGCTTCCAATCCTTTTTCTATCATCTTATCAAAACAAAGGATCGATCCGGTTTGCAACAGTCCACACAAAATGGTTTGCTCCCCCATAAGGTCAGATTTTACTTCTGCAACAAATGATGATTCCAACACACCAGCTTTATGCCCGCCCGTACCAGCAGCATAGGCTTTGGCCTGTTCCAGGCCTTTTCCTTCAGGATCGTTTTCTGGATGCACTGCAATAAGTGTCGGTACGCCAAATCCTCTTTTATACTCTTCCCGGACCTCAGATCCCGGACTTTTTGGTGCTACCATAATTACGGTCAGGTCCTTTCTAATTTGCATGCCTTCTTCAACGATATTAAAGCCGTGGGAATAAGATAAGGTGGCGCCTTTCTTCATCAGTGGCATTACCTTTTTAACCACGTTGGTATGTTGTTTATCAGGCGTTAGGTTGATCAGCAGGTCTGCCGATGGAACCAATTCCTCGTACGTACCCACTTTAAAACCATTTTCAGTAGCATTCATGTAGGAGACCCTCTTTTCTTTGATGGCTGCTTCCCTAAGTGTATATGCAATATCCAATCCTGAGTCGCGCATGTTCAGCCCCTGGTTCAATCCCTGGGCTCCGCATCCGATGATCACAATTTTTTTCCCTTTTAAGGCAGTCACCCCATCGGTAAATTCAGACGAATCCATAAACCTGCATTTTCCCAATTGTTGTAATTGATCTCGTAAGGATAGGGTATTAAAGTAATTTGTCATTTTCAAAGTTGGTTTTTAATGTAATTTCAATTTTTAGATATATTCTCATATTCATTTAACAAGGCTGATATGGGCATCGCGGCTTTGGTAACAGCAATTCTTCCGGACCGAACAAATTGCATAATGCCATAGGGTTCTAGTTGATCATGCATTTCATCAATTTCATGCCTCCGCCCCGTTTTTGCGAGTATAAAAAAATCACGCGAAACCGTTACGATCTGCGAATTGCTTTCTTTTATGATATTTTGGATTTGTCGCTCGTCAAAAAGCAGATGTGATTCTATTTTAAACAGGGCCGATTCCTGATAAATGATCTCGTCATCGGTATGATAAAACGCTTTTATCACTTCGATTTGCTTTTCTATCTGTGCTACGATCTTACGTGTCCAATCTTCTGTTGTATTAACTACGATAGTAAATTTAGAAACATTTTCAATTTCTGATTTAGAGACATTTAAACCTTCTATATTAATGTGTCGCTTTAAGAATATTCCCGATATTCTATTGAGTAATCCAACATTGTTTTCCGAATACACCGAGATGGTGAACCATTTCTTTTCCATCTGTAATTATTTAAGTCTTATATCTGATACGGATGCTCCTGACGGGATCATTGGAAAGACATTGTCTTCTTTTTCTACCCTCACTTCCAGGAAATAAGCATCTTTGGAAGCGATCATTTCCTGAACTGCTGCTTTCAGCTTTTTGCGTTCTGAAACTTTTTGTCCTTTTATGTGATAGCCTTCCGCTATTTTAACAAAATCCGGATTGGTCATAACGGTGGAAGCATACCTGCTTTCAAAAAACAGCTCCTGCCATTGGCGCACCATTCCTAAATGTCCATTGTTAAGCACAACGATCTTAACCGGGGTTTTGTTTTGAAAAATGGTGGCCAACTCCTGAATGGTCATTTGATATCCCCCATCTCCAATAATGGCAACCACTTCCCTGTCCATAGCACCCATTTTGGCTCCAATCGCCGCCGGTAATGCAAACCCCATAGTTCCTAGTCCGCCTGAGGTAATATTGCTTTTAGACTGGTTGAACTTGGCATAACGACAAGCGACCATTTGGTGCTGCCCTACATCCGTAACGATGACGGCTTTGCTTTTGGTGGCTATATTGATCTCTTCTATAACCTCTCCCATCGTAAGTCCATCTTTTGTAGGATGCAGGTCTTTTTCAATGACAACTTCAATCTCTTCGTTGTATTTCTTTTTGAACTCGTTGTGCCATTCGTCGTGACGGTTCTTTTTTATTTTTGGAAGCAAGTGCTGTAAGGTGGCCTTGGCATTTCCCAACAGGGCTACATCTACTTTTACATTTTTGTTGATCTCGGCCGGATCTATTTCCATGTGAATGATCTTAGCTTGCTTTGCATAGGTCGCTAAATCACCGGTAACACGGTCATCAAAGCGCATCCCAATAGCAACTAGCAAATCGCATTCATTGGTGAGAACATTAGGGCCGTAATTCCCGTGCATCCCTACCATCCCAACATTTAACGGATGGTCTGTATTCATGGCTGAGAGTCCTAATATGGTCCAGGCTGCAGGAATACCGGCTTTTTCTACCAGTTGTTTCAATTCTTCTTCTGCATGACCTAAAATAACCCCTTGTCCAAAAACGATGAATGGTTTTTTGGCAGTATTAATTAATTCAGCCGCGGCCTCAATGGCGTTTTCATCCGCTATCGGTACAGGTTGGTAACTACGCACGCCCGTACATTGCTCATAATGAAATTCTAGTTCCTCGAACTGGGCATTCTTGGTGATATCTACCAGTACGGGTCCAGGTCGTCCCGATTTTGCAATAAAGAAAGCTTTTGCAATAATTTCGGGGATCTCAGATGCATTGGTGATCTGGTAATTCCATTTAGTAACCGGTGTGGATATCCCAATGATATCTGTTTCCTGAAAAGCATCGGAACCCAATAAATGCCTCGGTACCTGGCCGGTAATACAAACCATTGGTGTCGAATCTATTTGGGCATCGGCTAAGCCGGTAACTAAATTAGTAGCCCCGGGCCCTGAGGTTG
>CALZFZ010000125.1 GCA_945786965.1 uncultured Muriicola sp.
AATCATCATGTGGGTCCCTGTCTCTTCATGGGTATTGACCAGATCCCAACATTCTTCAAGGGTATTGGCCGCCGAGACCTCAACCCCTGCATATTTGTCGGCTTTCATAGCATCTACCGCCATACGGGTATGCCACAACCAGGGGGTAGCTATGATCACTGCATCTACTTCATCCAGTTCAAGAAGATTTCGATAATCGTACTCATTACTCCCATAAACCTTGGGTAATTTCTTGCCAAATTCGGTGATGGTTTTTTTGGCAATGTCTATACGGTTTGGATCTATATCGCAAATGGCAGTGACCTTAACATCGATGCGCATTAATAAATTCCTGAGATGATTGGTTCCTCTGAGGCCCACACCAATTAAGCCCACATTGAGAGTTTCTTTAAGGGTATTGGGGTAAAATCCGCTTGCAATATTGGGCAGGACACTTATTCCAGCTCCTAAAATTGCCGTATTCTTAATAAATTTTCTTCTGCTGCTCATGATTCTTTAGATGATATTTCAAGGTTATTAAATTATGAATTTCTTGAAGATTGCCCGTGATTTGAATCATAAAAACTTATTTTTGCGGCCATAAAGTTAGAATTATGACCTTATTATTGATGGCTGCCGGAAGGGGTAGCCGGTATGGGAAATTAAAACAATTTGACGGGCTGGGTCCTAAAGAAGAATTCCTGATGGAATTCAGTATATACGATGCACTCGAAAATGGTTTTGACCATATTGTGGTAGTTACTCAAAAGGACAATGTATCTTTCCTGAAGGAATATTTGTCTGAAAGACTTTCTCCTTCCATTGCGTTGGATGTTATTTCACAGGAATTGAAAGACCTACCGGAAGGAACTGGTTTTTCAGGAGAAAGAACAAAGCCATGGGGTACTGCACATGCGGTCTGGTCGGCCAGAAATGTGATCTCCGGACCTTTCGCAGTGATCAATGCCGATGATTATTATGGAAAAGCGGCTTATAAAAATGCGGCCGACTTTATCAATAAAGACGCAGGGAGTGAAGCCTTTGGTCTTGTTGCCTATACCCTGAGGGATACATTATCGGAATATGGATCGGTCTCCAGAGGGGTATGCAAAAGAGAAGGTAAAGCACTCATTTCTGTTGAAGAACGAATTAAAATAGAGCAACAGGGAGATTCTATCCAAGACACTGACTCCGGCATTCAATTTACAGGTGACGAATTGGTAAGTATGAACTTTTGGATCTGCAGACCTGCTATCTTCGATCAAATTGAAAAAGATCTTCGCACCTTCCTCAGCAAAGCAGAAAACATGGAAAAGGGTGAGGTGTATTTGCCATTTGTGATCCAGGCCATGCTTCAGGCCGATAAAACATCTGTAGAGGTTATCCCATCAGACAGCAAGTGGTTTGGTATTACCTATGCCGATGATAAGGAAATAGCGATGACCCAGTTACAGCAAATGACCGAGGCAGGAAGTTACCGTACTCCCTTGTGGAAAAAGAAACCTTCATCAGTACATAAAAATGGATAGCAATCAGGCGCAGAGGGCTCTTGAGCATTTTGTAATTGATCGCAAAAATTATGACATAATCCCAGTCGAGCAAGGGTATATAAATGATACTTTTCGGGTTATTGACGAGGGTATTCCTAAATACATTCTTCAAAAGATCAATACGACCGTTTTCCAGAATGTAACGTCATTAATGCAAAATCTTCAAAGGCTGCTTCCACTTTTGAAACATGCAGCGTATACGTCCCTTGAATTAATGCCCACCAAAGCAAGGTTGCCATTCTATTTGGATGTTTCTGGCCATTACTGGCGACTTATGAACCATGTACAGGATTGTACAAGCTATAATAGCACGGAGGATACATCTGTAGCTTTTGAAGTTGGAAAAATAGTTGGCCTTTTTCACACCCTTTTAGAAAATTCGCCTACCAGCGATTTCCAGGATACGCTTCCTCATTTTCACAACCTTGAAAAACGGATGGAAGAATTTTATGCTGCTCAAAAAAAGGCCTCCAAAGCGCGAATCAAAAAAGCAGAAAATTCGATTCGTTTTGCATTGGCAACGTTTCCTGAAGTAACCTTAAAAGAAAAAGCGGATATCCCCATCCGTATTTGCCATAACGACACAAAATTGAACAATTTTTTATTTTCCAAAACAACTGGGAAAGCACTTTGCCTTATTGATCTGGATACGGTCATGAAGGGATACTTTCACTATGATTTTGGAGATGCCGTTAGGACCGTTGTCAATCCGGCAGCAGAAGATGAACAGTCATTAAATGAGATTGTATTTAACATCTCCATGTTTGAAGCTATGGTGAAAGGACTTAAAGCCAGTGGCCTTATTTTATCAAAAAGAGAATTAGAACTACTATCCTATGGCTCCATTTTAATGCCCTACTTGCATGGAATACGGGCCCTTACAGATTATCTCAACAACGACATTTACTATAAAGTTGCCTTTCCGGAACAAAATTTACAGCGAAGCAGAAGCCTGTTTGAATTTACCAGAAAAGCCTTTTTATCCAAAGCGAGTATGGAAACTATTGTTAAAGAAATTTTAGGTACGCAATAGCGCTTATTTAAATGCCTGGTGCCCTGTAATATCGGCTCCGGTTATCAGCAAATGAATATCGTGCGTGCCTTCATAGGTAAGCACGGATTCTAAGTTCATCATATGCCGCATAATACTGTATTCTCCCGTAATTCCCATTCCTCCCAAAACCTGTCGGGCTTCACGCGCAATGGTTATGGCCATTTCCACATTATTACGTTTAGCCATGGAGATTTGTGCTGTAGTGGCTTTGCCTTCATTCTTTAGCTGCCCCAAACGGAAGGCCAACAACTGAGCCTTTGTGATCTCAGTGATCATTTCCGCCAATTTCTTCTGCTGCAACTGTGTTGCCGCAATAGGTTTCCCAAATTGAATTCGCTCTTTGGCATAACGCAAAGCGGTATCATAGCAATCCATGGCAGCCCCAATGGCGCCCCAGGCAATTCCAAATCGCGCTGAATCCAGGCAGCCTAAAGGCGCTCCCAATCCACTTTTGCCAGGTAATATATTTTCTTTAGGAACCTTAACATTATCAAAAATAAGTTCTCCCGTGGCAGAAGCCCTCAAGGACCATTTACCATGGGTTTCAGGAGTAGAAAACCCTTCCATTCCGCGTTCCACGATCAATCCATGAATACGTCCTTCCTCATTCTTTGCCCATACGATAGCAATATCTGCAAAGGGCGAGTTGGAAATCCAGAGTTTTGCACCGTTCAATAAAAAATGGTCTCCTTTGTCCTTAAAATTGGTTACCATGCCTCCCGGATTAGACCCATGATCCGGTTCTGTAAGGCCAAAACATCCCATAAACTCACCTGTGGCTAATTTAGGTAAGTATTTCTTGCGTTGTTCTTCTGAACCATACGCATAGATCGGATACATTACCAGGGAAGATTGTACGGAAGCGGTAGAGCGCACTCCACTATCACCTCGTTCTATTTCCTGCATGATAAGGCCATAACTGATTTGGTCCATACCGGCGCCACCGTATTCCATGGGTATATATGGGCCAAAAGCCCCTATTTCTGCTAACCCTTTGATTATCTGTTTTGGAAACTCTGCTTTTTGGGCATATTCCTCGATGATGGGAGAAACATCGCGTTTTACCCATTGCCTGGCAGCATCGCGAATTAAAAGATGCTCATCGCTTAACAGTTCGTCCAGGTTATAATAGTCGGGTGCTTCAAATAAATCGGGCCTCATATGTAAAATATTTTGGCAAATGTACTTAAAGGAATACAACAAACCAATGGCTCCTTAGTACATTTTAGGATGGATATTACGGTATGAAAAAAAGTTACGCATTTAGAAATTTCGCCAGCAGGGAATGAAAATGATGTACACCCTGTTCCCGGGTTGGGGAAAATCTACCGGCCTTATAAAAATTGGATCGAATTCCTTTATGAACTCCTTCAACCACTGCTTCATCCTCCATTTCAACCTTGTCTAAACCGGTCCCTGCCCCCTTTCCCAATTTCGAAGCATCGTAGACATAACTAATGAATGACACTTTAGTCTGATTGCCCTGTAAAGGTTGTACGAGATTTACTGAAAGGCCCCAGGGATAAAAATTGAACATCATATTGGGAAATACCCAGTAGTAGTATGCAGCTATTTTTTTACCAAAATCGACATGCCCTTCCGGTAGATCGAAAATGGTTTCAGTACCTTCTGCATAGCCTATTTGAAGATTCAAATAATTGTACAATACAGTTTCATAATCACCGTAATCCAGCACCGCATTCAGGTCTTCGTGTACAAATGGGATGTGAAAACCTTCCAGGTAATTATCACAGTAAAGGGCCCAATGTGCATTGATATAGTAATCCTTGTTTCTCCTTTTATCGAGTTTAAATTCATGCAGCGGTAAAAAGCCAACCCGTTCATTCATTGCATCGATCACTTCCTGAAAATCATAGGAAGGGTCTAACCCTGCAAACAAGAAGGGTCCCATGTTCCGGAGTTGAAAATGATGCAGGTTGTCACATGTTCCTGGAAAATTTTTGGCTTTTTTAAATTCCGGCATATGTTCAAAGTCGCCATTCAGCCTAAAGCGTCGTCCATGGTACCCGCATATTAATTTTTTCGCTTTTCCAGGTTCATCAGCTACAATATTGCCTCTATGAGTGCATACATTACTAAGACAGTGTACCTGGTTCTCTGTATCTTTTGTTAATACCATAGGTTCATCTAAAAAATCTTCAAGCAGTATAAAGGGGTAAACAGAAGATGCGGTAGCTACATTTTTATCGTCACCTATCCATTGCCATGTCTTATAAAAAATCTTTTTTTTAATAGCTTCAAATACTTCAGGGTCCTTGTAAAATGAGGAGGGCAAAGTTAAAGCCTTCGAAATGTCCGGGTCTATGAAGAATTTATTTGACATTGATTATTAATTGTATATTGGCGATGCTTCTAATTTACGTAATATATTAAACTCCCTTAGAACAAATTAAATGAATTCAAAACCTCAAAAAATTGGTTTAATTACCGCTACTTCACTTGTCATAGGAAATATGATTGGAGCTGGCATATTTCTCGTTCCTGCATCATTAGCTGGTTTTGGAAGTATAAGCCTACTTGCTTGGGTATTCACGGCAACTGGCGCCTTAGTTTTGGCAAAAATATTTAGCAATATGAGCAAGATATTTATCAATAAAAGTGGAGGGCCTTATATCTATTCGAAAGCTGGGTTTGGGGATTTTATAGGGTTCTTGGTAGCTTGGGGTTATTGGATATCCATATGGATAAGTAATGCCGCTATTGTAATTGCTATTATTGGTGCATTAAGTCATTTTTTTCCAGTACTAGACACCAATCCAGCAATTGCCGTTTCCGTAGGGTTGGGGGTGATTTGGTTGTTGACCTGGATCAATTCAAAAGGGATAAAATCTTCAGGGAAAATACAAGTGGTTACAACCGTTCTTAAATTACTACCCCTAGTTTTTATTACTATTGTTGGGATTTTCTTCTTTGATATAAATAATTTTCCATCGTTTAATTTAACCGGAGAATCAAGTTGGACAGCAATTTCAAGTGCTGCCGCAATTACCTTATTTGCTTTTATTGGTGTTGAAAGTGCCTCGATTCCAGCAGGAAATGTTGAAAATCCGGAAAAAACGGTTCCTAAGGCAACGATGTTAGGAACAATCATTGTCACATTGGTTTATTTATTGAGTTCTGTTGTTTTGTTTGGTATTATACCTGTTGATGAATTGGCCAATTCCCCAAAACCTTTTGCAGATGCAGGTCAGATAATTGCCGGGGATTTTGCGGGATACTTCGTGGCTGCCGGCGCAGCAATTTCCGGAATTGGATGTTTAAACGGATGGATTCTACTTTCAGGACAATTGCCCATGGCGACTGCACAAGATAACATGTTCCCAAGATTTTTTAAACGGGAAAACAGTTCTGGAGCTCCTTATATAGGGCTATTGATCGGGAGTAGTTTAACATCGATTTTGGTACTTATGAATCTTTCAGATGGACTTGTAAATGCCTTTACTTTTCTTTTAAACATTACTGTTTTCACAGCTCTAATTCCTTATTTATTTGTTGCCGCGGCATATATTATAGTAGTCATCGAAAAGAATTTGCATTTCAACAATGCGGTTAAAACGTTTTCATTGGGAACCCTAGGGGCAACATATGCTATATGGGCTATTTTTGGTTCAGGATCAGATTCTGTTTTTTATGGTTTTCTATTATTATTGGTAGGAATTCCATTCTATGTGTTGATGCAATGGAACAAACGCGAGAAATAACCATGCAAACTTCTCATTCAGAATATTTAAAACTAAAAACGGTCTATTTGAAATCTGTCCGTAATGCATTTGTTTCAGGTGAGCACCTGGCCAAACAATGGCAGGAATTAAATTATTTATCAAAACCCAAATTTGATGAGAGTATAAGAGAATATGAAATTTTTGAAACATTACTTTTAAAAAATAATGTAGAAGTAAAACACTTTCCTGAAGATTCTAACACAAAAATTGATTCTATTTATTGTCGGGATGCTTCTATAGCCACAGATTACGGGATGATCCTTTGCAATATGGGGAAAGAAGGGCGAAAGTTAGAACCCGGAGCTCATAAAAAGTTTTTTAAAGCAACAAACATTCCCATACTGGGTGCCATTGAGGCTCCTGGAACCATAGAGGGTGGCGATGTGGCCTGGTTAGACTTAAATACCCTGGCCGTAGGGCATAGTTACCGTACAAATCTTCATGGTATCGAACAATTAAAAGCCATCCTGCGCCCCCATGGAATTGAAGTTATAGTGGCAGCCCTTCCCCACTTTCACGGACCATCAGATGTATTTCATCTAATGTCTATCCTGAGCCTGGTAGATAAGGACCTGGCGGTGGTATATTCCCCCTTGATGCCTATCGCTTTTCGAAATGAACTATTGAAAAGAGGTTTCGGACTTATTGAAGTACCTGAACACGAATTTGACAGCCTGGGAAGTAATGTTTTGGCAATCGCTCCGAGGACCTGTATAATGATTAAGGGAAATCCCGTGACGGAAGCCCGGCTCCTCAAGTCGGGGTGCCAGGTGATGACCTATCAGGGAAATGAAATAAGTATTAAGGGTGGTGGAGGGCCAACTTGTTTAACACGTCCCCTGAAAAGAACGTTGTAAGGACTACATTTTCAAATAGAAAGGCCTGGTTAATTCCATATACTTTTCTGTGTATTGATGTCGCTCTGTTTCAATGATCAACAGATCTTCTGAAATTTTAGTTTTCCGAAATGATAATTCCAGTAAACTCCTTTTGATCTCCGAATTTCGATTCCCTTTTACACGTGTAATACGATTCGGAAAAAGACCCCATCGGTTTGCCAAATGAACGAATGATTCCTCCACTTTAAATGGAATGATGGTAGTAAATAGTCCGTTGGGCGTAAGTAATTTGGAAACTCCTTCCAATAATTCTTCAAAAGGCAGCGACTGATTTTGCCGTGCTGTATCCCTTGACAAACTGCCACTGCTGACTTCTTCTATAAAAAATGGGGGATTTGAAATGATCAGGTCATATTGGTATTCCATCTCATTCACAAATTCATCCAAACCAGCATGATAGCAAAAGAGACGGTCGGCCCAGGGAGAGGCTTCAAAATTCTCCACGCACTGTTCATAAGCATTCTCCTCTATTTCCAGGGCATCGATGGTTTTTCCATTCGTTCTTTGAGCTAGCATTAATGCCAGTAACCCCGTACCCGACCCAATATCCAGGATTCGTTGGGGATTGTGGTTTATACCGGCCCATGCACCCAATAAAACACCGTCAGTACCCACTTTCATGGCGCAGTGGTCCTGATGGATGATGAATCGTTTAAATTTAAAGGGTTTTTTCATTCTACTATTCCGGCAGATCTGGTTTCCGTACCCTGAATATCGAGCAAAGAATCTCCCAATCGATATCGCATATCATTTGCAAGGATTTTTATTTCCATTACAACCTTAGGATACTCCTTTGCTACATTTTTGGTTTCACTAATATCAGTTGAAAGATCATATAATTCAATGTCCTCCAAGTCTATAAATTTATAATTACCAGGAAGCCCATTCAAACCGGGTTTCTGTCCGGACATGGTCCTATAGTTGTGGGGGAAATACATTTTCCACTTTCCATACCGCACACCATGTAATTCATTTACTTTATAGTAAAAGAAATATGCCTTTTGCGGACTTTCCTTGATCTCCCCAGTAAAAACCTTCCATGCACTTTTGCCGTCAATAGTTTTCTCCGGTAGTTTAGAACGGGTTATTTCGGCCAGAGTGGGCAAAATATCAATGGCCATTATTGGCGTTTCTATGGTGCGTCCCCCTTTAAGCTTATCGGGATAACGCATAATAAAGGGTTCTCTGTGACCCCCTTCCCAAGCGGTTCCTTTACCTTCGCGGAACGGCTGGGCACTACCCGCATGATTCCCGTAAGATAACCAAGGACCATTATCCGAAGTAAAAATAACTACAGTATTCCGCTCCAAATTATTGTCTTTGAGTGCCTTCAATATTTCCCCTACGGACCAATCTAGCTCCATAATTACATCCCCATAAAGACCGTTTTCAGATTTACCTTTAAATTTCTCGGAAACAAAAAGGGGAACATGGGGTTGCGGATGGGGAACATATAAAAAGAATGGAGTATCCCAGTTTCGGTTAATAAAATCCACACTTCTATTTGTGATTTGGGTTGTTAACTGAGATTGATCTGTTAATGTATCAACAACTGATTCATTTTCAAATACCGGTAAAGGGCCAAAATTGAATATCGTTCCCTGTTGCGGATGGTTGGGCCACATATCGTTGGAATAAGGGATCCCAAAATATTCATCAAAACCATGTTTTATGGGCAAGAAATTGGGGTGATCCCCTAAGTGCCATTTACCAAATATGGCAGTTTTGTACCCATTGTCTTTTAATAGCTCTGCCAAAGTTGTTTCAGAAGGGTGTAACCCTATCTTGCTGTTTGGCATCATAGCATTATGGATTCCTATTCGATTCGGATAACACCCGGTCAGGATTCCTGCTCGAGAAGCCGAACATACGGCTTGGGCCGCATAAAAACTAGTAAGTTTAACCCCTTCACTAGCCAATTGATCCAAATTAGGCGTTTCAATGTCCGGGGAACCAAAAACGCCCACATCCTGATACCCCTGATCATCTGTAAAAATGAGAACAATATTTGGGGGGTTCTCGGCTTTATTATGCTTTGATACCTCCGTACCACATGAGAAAACGGCGAAACATAAAAATAAAAGAAGGATTACTCTCATGAATACTGGAGTTAGAATTTCCTAAAAATACCATTAAAAATTTCAATTAAAAGGCAACGTACGAGCTTAATTGGTCTTGTAGTTTAGAAAATTGAAAGCTAATTCAGGTATAGATCTACAAGACCCTCTGGGGATGTTACAAAAATGGTTTTGTTAGGACGATCAATTTTGGTGATGATCTCATCATTAACCGGGATCATTAGCTTCTTACCGTCTTTCTCGGCTTCGAACAATACTTGCGAAGCTGCATCATTTATACTTAGAATAGTACCAATATCGCCATAAACACTATCTACAAGTTTAAAACCAATCACTTCGTGATAATAGAACTTGTTGCCTGAAAGTTTTGGCAGAAATTCAAGTGGCAGGTAAATTTCGGAGCCCATGATCCGGTCTGCATCGGATTCATCTTTTATTTCTTCAAAGCGCACCCGAAGCAGGTTCGATTTATGGAGGGAACTATGCTTAATAAAAAAAGGAATCAGACTGTTTCCTAATGAAACAAGTACTGATTCCAATGTGGTGTATAGTTCAGGTTCGTCAGTATCTAATTTTATTAGTACCTCCCCTTTAAAACTGTATTTTGATACGATTTTGCCCAGGTAGAAACAATCTTCCTTTCGCATCAATCGTTTCACAATTATTCTTTTTCTTTAGAAGCTTTGGCATCATCGGCAGCAGGTTCTTCTGCTTCCGGAGTTTCCGCTACTGTTTCTTCAGTCGTCGCCTCTGGTGCAGCTTCTTCTTTTGCAGCTACTTCCTCTTTGGCAGGCGCTTCTTCTACCGCAGTTTCTGCTTCTGTTTCTTCAGCTTTCGTTTCAGGCGCAGCTTCTTCTTTTGCAGTTACTTCCTCTGCAGCAGGTGCTTCTTCTACCGCAGTTTCTGCTTTTGTTTCTTCAGCTTTCGCTTCAGGGACAGCTTCTTCTTTTGCAGCTACTTCTTCAACTGCAGGTGCAGCCTCTGTTGCAGCAACCTCTTCTGTGGCACTAACTTCCTCAGTTGCTTCCGGAAGGGCTGCTTCCGCCGCTGCCTGAGCACGTTTTTCATTTACCTCTTTCTCTGCTTTCAAGGCTTTTGCTTTCGCTTCTGCCTGAGCTTTATCTAAGGTTTGTTCCTTTTTAGCAACGGCTTTCTCCTTCTCACTAACCCAAGCCTGGAATTTCTCTTCTGCCTGCTCTTCAGTTAAAGCTCCTTTACGAACTCCTCCTAATAAGTGATGCTTCAGCATTACTCCTTTATACGATAAAATTCGCTTTGCAGTGTCTGAAGGTTGAGCCCCATTCTGTAACCAGGTTACAGAATCATCTATTTTCAGATCTATGGTTGCAGGGTTGGTGTTGGGATTATAAGTACCCAATTTCTCTAGGAATTTTCCATCTCGTTTTGAACGTGCATCGGCTGCAACGATCCAATAAAATGGTTTTCCTTTTTTTCCGTGTCTTTGTAATCTTATTCTAACTGGCATATCACATTAATTTTGCAGGGTGCCCGACCCTCGGTTATTAATTCTTTTAGCTCCTTTTATAAAGAGCGTGCAAATATAAGATTTCTATTTTATCTGACCACAAAAATCAGCAATAAATATTGTTTGATCCTTTCAGTTGATAACTCCTTAAAACTACCTTTTTAAAACCAGGTACAATTGCATAAATTTAACCCCTGTCTTTTATCCTAAAAAAACCACTTATGTTCCTCATTTTTGATACAGAAACCACAGGGTTGCCAAAACGATGGGATGCGCCGGTCACGGATGTCGACAATTGGCCAAGGTGTGTTCAGTTAGCATGGCAGCTGCATGATGCCATGGGGAACCTCATAGAAAGACAGGATTTCCTGATACAACCCGAGGGATATGATATTCCCTATGATGCGGAACAGATTCATGGAATTTCCACCGAATTGGCCGCCGAAAAAGGGATCCCCCTTTCGGAAGCGCTTCAAAAATTTGAGGAGGTCCTGGGACAAACTAAATTTCTGGTAGGACAAAATGTAGGCTTCGATATAAACATCATGGGAGCCGAGTTCTGTCGGCTTCAGATAGATAACATACTGGCCCCCCTGCCAGTTTTGGATACGTGTACGGAAGATACAGCAGCACTCTGTCAAATACCGGGAGGACGAGGTGGGAAGTTCAAACTACCTACTCTAACTGAACTTCACGAATACCTTTTTAAAGAACCCTTTTCGGAAGCACATAATGCAGCAGCCGATGTAGAAGCTACTACCCTCTGCTTTTTGGAATTGGTTCGGAGAAATGCTTACACTGCGGAACAGCTTCATGCGCAACCCGACTTTTTTAAGGCTTTTGCAGAGGCTAACCCAAAAGAAATTGCACTCCTGGGATTAGATCACGTAAATCTTAAGGAAGCCGCAGCGAAATTGGCCTCTAAAAAAGAAGATACTTCCAAAGACATTTCAAAAGAAGAGATCAAAGCCAATATAAGAACCCTGGAAGATGTTCCTTATGTACATCTGCATAATCATTCCCAATTTTCGGTTTTACAGTCGACCATAAAGATCAAGGACCTGATAGCAGCTACTGCGGCAAACCACATGAAAGCAGTAGCGCTAACAGACCATGCCAATATGATGGGTGCCTTTCATTTTGTGAAAGAAGTGAAAGCCCACAACGCATCAGTTAAACAAAAAAGAGCTAAAGCAGCACAAGCTGGAGAGGAAATTACAGACCAGGAAATTATGCCCATCATCGGTTGTGAATTCTTTGTTTGTGAGGATCATCAAAACAAAAATGTAAAAGACTACGGCTATCAGATGGTTCTCCTGGCTAAAAATAAGAATGGGTATCACAATCTGGCTAAAATGGCATCCATTGCCTATACCGATGGATTTTATTATGTGCCCCGAATAGATAAGACCATTGTTGAAAAATACAAAGAAGACCTGATTGTACTTACCGGCAACTTATATGGGGAAGTTGCTTCCAAAATATTAAATGTAGGGGAAAAACAGGCTGAAGACGCTCTACTTTGGTGGAAATCGGTTTTTGGCCCTGATCTGTATGTGGAGTTGATGCGACATGACCAGGAAGATGAAAACCGGGCCAATCCGGTCTTGCTTTCCCTAGCCAAAAAACATCAATTAAAAGTATTGGCCACCAACAATACCTATTACCGCAATAAAGTAGATGCCGAAGCCCATGATATCTTGTTGTGTGTGAAAGATGGCGAAAAACAGGCTACTCCTATAGGTCGTGGCAGGGGTTATCGGTATGGGTTGCCAAATCAGGAATACTATTTTAAGTCGTCCGAGGAAATGAAAAAACTCTTTCAGGACATACCGGAGGCCATTGTGAATATTCAGGATGTGGTAGACAAGATAGAAGCTTATGATCTGGCCCGGGAAGTGTTGTTACCGGAGTTTGAAATTCCTAAGGAATTTCGTGTACCAATAGATGATACTGATGGCGGTAAAAGAGGTGAAAATGCCTATCTAAAACACATTACGTACCTGGGGGCCAAAAAAAGATATGGGAAATTGACCCCTGAGATTACGGAGCGTATTGATTTTGAATTGCAGACCATTGAGAATTCGGGCTATCCCGGGTACTTTTTAATTGTAGAAGATTTTATAAGGGAAGCACGTAATATGGGCGTATCTGTAGGACCTGGAAGGGGTTCTGCTGCCGGTTCTGTAGTGGCTTATTGTTTATGGATAACCAACATTGACCCTCTTAAATACAATTTACTTTTTGAGCGTTTTCTTAATCCAGACCGGGTGTCCATGCCCGATATCGATATCGATTTTGATGATGAAGGCCGTGGAAAGGTCATGGATTATGTGATCAATAAATATGGCTCTAACCAGGTTGCACAGATCATTACGTATGGCACTATGGCTGCGAAGTCTTCTATTCGGGATACAGCCAGGGTTTTGGATCTACCCCTGGGAGATGCAGATCGCATTGCAAAGTTAATCCCTACCATGTCCAAATTGGGAAAGATCTTCGACATACCCCAGGAAGAGCTAAGAAAAAAATTCAGGTCCGATGATTTGAATAAAGTGAATCAGTTACTGAACATTTCTGAGGGCGACGACCTGGAAGCACAGACGGTTAATATGGCCCGTGTCTTGGAAGGCTCACTCAGAAATACGGGGATTCACGCATGCGGGGTGATCATTACACCAGATGATATTACCAATTTTGTACCGGTGGCAACCGCCAAGGATTCTGATCTCTATGTGACCCAATTCGACAACTCTGTTGTTGAAAGTGCCGGCTTATTAAAAATGGATTTCCTGGGTCTTAAAACCTTAACGTTAATCAAGGATACAGCAAAGATCGTACAAGCAAAACATGGTATTGAATTGGTGCCGGACGATTTTCCACTGGACGACGAGAAAACGTACGAACTTTTTCAGCGGGGCGATACCGTGGGCATCTTCCAGTATGAATCACCTGGCATGCAAAAACATCTTAAGGATCTTAAACCGACTGTCTTTAATGATCTGATTGCCATGAATGCCTTATACAGGCCCGGACCCATGGAATACATCCCCAGCTTTATCGCCAGAAAACATGGGCATGAAGAAATAGCCTATGATCTCCCGGAAATGGAGGAGTATTTAAAAGATACATATGGCATAACCGTCTATCAGGAACAGGTGATGTTGCTTTCTCAGAAATTGGCAGGTTTTTCTAAAGGTGAGGCAGATATCCTGAGGAAAGCCATGGGTAAAAAAATATTTTCCCTGCTGCAAAAACTGCAACCTCAGTTTCTTGACGGAGGTGAGAAAAACGGGCATCCCAGGGATGTTCTGGAAAAGATCTGGAAAGACTGGGAAGCCTTTGCTTCGTATGCCTTTAATAAAAGCCACTCTACCTGTTATGCCTATATCGCATACCAAACAGCCTATTTAAAAGCGCACTACCCTGCCGAATATATGGCAGCCGTACTTTCCAATAACATGAACGACATAAAACAGGTGACGTTTTTTATGGAAGAATGCAAACGCATGGGATTAGAGGTTTTAGGTCCGGATGTGAATGAATCCTATTACAAGTTTGCCGTAAACAAGGATAATGCTGTGCGTTTTGGCATGGGGGCAATAAAAGGGGTTGGCAGGTCTGCAGTTGAGACTATTGTAGAAAACAGAAAAGAGAATGGATCTTTTAAATCCGTGTTCGATCTGGCAAAACGGATCGATCTGCGAGCTGCCAACAAGAAATCCTTTGAAAACCTGGCCCTGGCGGGTGGATTCGATTCCTTTGGAACAACTCACAGGGCACAATATTTTCATATGGAAGGAGAAGGCATCACTTTTTTGGAAAAAGTTATCAAGTACGGAGCCAAATTCCAGGAAAATGAAAACTCATCACAGGTGAGTCTTTTTGGCGAAGCAAGCGAAGTACAAATCCCTGAACCAACAGTACCTCCTTGCGAAGAATGGGGTACCATGGAAAAGCTGCGCAGGGAAAAAGAAGTAGTAGGTATTTATATTTCGGGACATCCATTGGATGACTTCAAAGCAGAGATCAAGTCCTTTTGCAATGCAAATGTTTCCTTTTTCCATACTCTGGAAGACCAAATAAATAGGGAACTTTGTTTTGCCGGTGTCATTACCGACGTGCAACACCGCGTATCCAGGAATGGCAAGGGATGGGCGCTGTTTACTCTGGAGGATTACACGGACACCTTCGAGTTCAGGATTTTCGGAGAGGAATATCTTAAATTCAGGCATTTTTTGATGATCAACTCCTTTGTTTACTTGAAAGTTTTTGTTCGAGAAGGTTGGGTAAACCGGGAAACGGGTAAAAAAGGTGGTCCAAGGCTGCAATTCAACCAGTTTATGTTATTACAGGAGGTGATGGAGAATTTTGCCAAAAAACTCACTATAAAATTAAATATTGATCAGTTAAAGGAAGAGAACATCCATGAATTAAAAGACACCCTGATTTCTTTTAAGGGTAAACATCCACTTCAGTTTATCGTATATGAAATGGAAGAAGAAATAAAAGTGACGCTTTCCAGCAGGAAACAAAAAGTTCAGATCACCAGTGAACTTTTAGCAACTCTCGAAGACAATGAAGTTCATTATAAACTAAATTGATAGTTACGGCTGATATCATCATAGGAAAAACGAATGTGTCCTTTGTAAGGAAAAAGGCGAATATTTGACTAAATTTGCATAATTATAAAAATGTAAATCATGGCATTAGAAATAACAGATGCTACTTTTGATGAAGTAGTTTTAAAAAGTGATAAACCTGTAGTTGTCGACTTTTGGGCAGCTTGGTGCGGTCCTTGCAGAATGGTAGGACCTATCATTGATGAGGTTAGCACCGAATATGAAGGCAAGGCCGTTGTTGGAAAGGTAGATGTGGATTCAAACCAGGAATTTGCCGCGAAATACGGAGTTCGAAACATTCCAACAGTTTTGGTTTTTAAGAACGGTGAAATAGTGACCAGGCAAGTAGGTGTATCTCCAAAAAAGGTATATACAGATGCCATTGACGCTGCTTTATAAAGTAGCTACAAAGCATATATTTATAAAGGTTCGGCCAAATGCCGAACCTTTTTTTGTTGTATTAGGAGGTAACCAGGTGCTACTAAAAATTCTGATAAGTCGGCCACTATGCCTATCTTAGAACTATGAATATACAGGGTGAACTTGAGAAAGGAACACTTTTTCAGAATTTAGAACTTTTGGCAAAGCAGGTTGTGGAAGGGTTTATTAGCGGTATTCACAAAAGCCCATTTCACGGGTTCTCGGCGGAGTTTGCTGAACATAAGATCTACAATACCGGCGAAAGCACCAAGCATATCGATTGGAAATTATATGGTAAAACAGATAAACTCTACACGAAACGCTATGAGGAAGAGACTAACCTGCGTTGTCATATGATCCTTGATAATTCGGCTTCCATGTACTATCCGGAACAAAAGGAATTGTCGATTACTAACCTCAATAAAATAGGCTTTGGGGTATTGGCGATAGCGGCCTTAATGAACATCCTAAAAAAGCAACGTGATGCTGTGGGTTTAAGCGTCTACTCGGATACTTACTCCTATTATGTCCCGGAAAAAGGGAGCGAAAGGCATCATCAAATGTTATTGGCCAAATTAAATGAAGTAAGCAAGGACCCAACACCTTCCAGGGAAACCAGAACCTATACTTATTTGCATCAGATCGCAGAAAAAATAAAACGTCGCAGTCTTATCTTCTTGTTTACGGATATGTTTCAAAGTGCGGCAGAGGACGATCAGTTATTCAATGCCTTACGGCATTTAAAATACAACAAACACGAGGTAGTCGTCTTTCATTTATTGGACAAAGCGACGGAAGTTGATTTTAATTTTGAGAACACACCGAAACGGTTTCTGGATGTGGAAACGGGCAAGCATATAGACTTGTATGCCGATACCATAAAGGAAGCTTATGAAAAAGAGGTAACCAAATTTATTGGGGATTTGAAGCTTACCTGTGCCAAATATCAGATCAAGTATGTTCCTGTAGATATTCGGGAAAACTTCTCAAAGGTATTGAACACTTTTATGATAGAGCGACAGACATTTGGATAGCCATTATTTATTTTGAAAAAAATTGTTTGTGGAATTCAATTAGCAACGTATATTTGCACACGCTAAACACCAAGGTCTGGTAGTTCAGTTGGTTAGAATACCTGCCTGTCACGCAGGGGGTCGCGGGTTCGAGTCCCGTCCAGACCGCAACTAACAAAGTCCTTTATACAATGTATATAGGACTTTTTTTATTTCGGAGCAAGAAAACGTGTTTTCGATGATGTAGAAATGGAAAAAGGGCCGGCCAACGAA
>CALZFZ010000126.1 GCA_945786965.1 uncultured Muriicola sp.
TGGGTTCATAATATTCCCACGTTTGATTGTACATAGGCATTTCTGCTCTCTCTATCAGTTTCAAGTCGACGTATATTGAGGACTCTATTTTTTCATTCAGACGGCGACCCTTCCCTATGGTACTTTCACAGTTTTTATTCGTTGTGATTTCCTCCGTATCAAACTCTATTTTTTGTTCATAGGTGGCTTTCAGGGTAAGCGTTGCATCATATTCTAGTGGCTTCACTCTGATAGTTCCCTTCCCTTCTACTTTATCGGGCCAATCAACAGGTTGGAAACTCGCTGTAATATTGATCATTTTATCGTTGTTTCCTGCTTTGTAGATCATAATCACCTCGCCTCTATCATTAGTTGTATATCCACCTTTGGTCGAAATGTCTCCATCTTGCAAACCGGTCACTTTGACTTGCAGGTCTTTTCCTTCTACGGGGTATTCATTACCGTCCGGATCTGTTTCATTCAGGGTGATTATAATCTCTGTGCGTTCATTAATATTGATCTCTTGGCGGTCAGGGTTCACTTCCAACTCAAGTCCTCTAATCGTTATATCTTGTATCTTCGTTACTTTCTTATCGCGGCCACAAGTTAGGATCTTAACCGTTTCCATATCAGTATCTATGCCGTTTTTCAGAGTAAAGGTAGCAGAAGCACCAACAGGCTTTATGATCTCCAAAATAAGCCCCCCTGCGTACTTTTGGCCACCACCTTGAGGGAAGCGACGGGTCGGTTCAAGTTCTGCACGTTCAGTTTTTTCCTGTAATGCTACCTTTTGGCCAGGTTTAATACCATACACAACCTCACCTTCACAATTTGTTACATCGATCTTAATATCCATTGAACGATTGCCTTGGATAGGGGATACATATTCCTTTTTAATGGATATCGTCATCTCTGGTCCTCGCGGTGGCAGAGGATGAGATTCTTCATAATCGAAAATACGTGGTTCCAAATCACCTAATTCAGCCACATTCCTAAAGATCGCTATCATTAATTCCCGGTCCCATGTTAGTTCGGCACTAATAATCATACCCTCAGTACCACAGGCTGATCTTGTGCCAAAGCGACTCTCTATTTGAAAACCTGTATACTTGTCTCGATAAATATCATCTGGACCGGGAATTCTAATTTTTTCGCGGCTTCCGGTTACACTGAGGCTGTAGGAGAAATAGTAATCGAATTCATCTGGGACACTTCCGGAAACCTCTACAAATTCCGTAGTAGGCGAAATGCTTTTCAAATCCTTTAGGACCTCTGCCTTGATCTGGTTTATCCACATTTCCTCCGTCTGAGGAGTGTAATAGGAATTTGCATATGAAAAAAAAACCTCTTTGCTGGTTACTTGTACAATCCCATCAAAAAATACAGCTACCCTGGGTTCAGAACAGTTATCTACCTGGGCAAGTCCTATTGTTACTACATTAATTACACACAGTAATACTAAAATCTTTTTCATTGGTGTAGTTTTAAGGATATCTACTTATAGTAGCCTTAATATAGCTCATCAAAACAGGCAGGACAATGATGCACATCAGGTTTTAAAAAGTATTTTGATAAGTTTTTTAGGCAAAAATGAAATTCTTCAAAAGGGTAGTTCTTGGTATACAAAGAGATAACCCAATTTATGTATCATCCTTTTTCCAACCCTCAATCCAGAATAATTAAGCAGACGGAATAAAAGGTCCCTAATTGAGTATCTTTTTTTGAGAAGGCAAGGATCCAATGCTAATTTGAAGATAAAACATGCTTGTGTTTCTTTATCCAAACTATATTTAGGGATATATGCTATTTTTATATGGAAATAACAAGTTGTGCGAAAGTTTGATATAGTAACCGAATAAAATTATCAGATATGGAGTATAGAAAACTGAAAAATCTTGGAATCCTACTTTTCTTTTTACAAATAATTGGTATTGGGATTTGGTTTTATGTTAAACAGCCAGATATGGAATATTCAATGGATATGCTGAAAATAATCCCGATTCTATTTGGAATCAACCTTCTAGTCGGACTGGTATTGTATGTGCTGAAGAAAAAGGATATCTCGAAATTGATTTTTGGAAATTCGATAATTTGCCCCCTGATTTTTTATGCAGGGTGGATTTTATGGTTTACCTATTATGCCCAATAAATCAAAACCGGATAGGACGATAAATGGAAATTAAAAACGTACGCACAACAATGCCTATAACAAATAGGGTGAAAAGTGTTAATTTTAAAGGCTTGGACTTGTATATGAAGTCCGCCATAGCTGTGACCGTTGGCTTAAATTAAAATGAATGACAATAAACTCATAAGATGGCTCCTGGATGGTGACGTTGCTATTCAATATCAGGTCCACCGGGATCTGTTAGGAAATACAAGAATGGATCTTCAAGACAGAATAGCCAATGAAGGTTGGGGAAAACAATTTTTATCCAAACGAAATCCAAATGGCCATTGGGGCAAAAAATTTTATCAACCCAAATGGACTTCCACACATTACACACTTCTCGATTTGAGAAATTTATGTCTTGAGCAAAACCATCCACTCATAAAGGAAACCATTGAAATTATCCTGCAAAATGAAAAAGCAATTGATGGAGGGATATTGCCAATTGGTACAACTCAAATGACCGACTTATGTATTAACGGGATGTTCCTGAATTATGCTTCATATTTCCAAACAAATGAACAAGACTTAAAATCAGTTATTGACTGCATATTAGCCCAAATAATGGCTGACGGTGGATTTAATTGCAGGTCTAACAGGTTTCAAACTATTCACAGCTCTTTGCACACAACAATATCTGTATTAGAAGGAATAACTGAATATGAAATCCAGGGCTATACATATAAACTTGCTGAATTGAGACAAGCAAAAAAATCGTCCATTGAATTCATTCTAATGCATCAATTATTTCGCTCCGATAGAACCGGAGAAATAATAAATAAAGACTTTCTAAAATTAACCTACCCGGGCAGATGGCGCTATGATATACTTAGGGCTTTGGATTTCTTTCAACATGCAAAAATAAAATGGGACGACAGAATGAAACAAGCAATACAGGTATTAGAAAAAAAGCGAAATAAGAACTCAACCTGGAATGCACAAGCGAAACATCCGGGTCAGGTTCATTTTGAAATGGAAAAGGCCGGGAAACCTAGTAGGTGGAATACGTTGAGAGCAATGCGAGTACTGCAATACTATGAAATAGAAAAACTGCAGCCAGCAACATATAAAATGCATTAAAATGTATTTTGTACTTTCCGTTGAGGTTGCTGTAA
>CALZFZ010000127.1 GCA_945786965.1 uncultured Muriicola sp.
GGAAAAGGTTAGGAAAAAAGCGAGGCTCATAGAAGGGCAATTAAGCGTACGCCTCCAAAAGGAAGCCTGCGAAAACGGACAGACACAATCCTATATTACATGGAAAACACCCACCATACAGAAACCTCTTCTTGAATTTAATTTTGAATTGGATCAAAACCAAGTCATAAGCAGTATCAAAGATAAAAAAGGTGGATAACGGCATATTAAATATCCTATTCGAGTATTTGAACATCGTTTTTATGGTGTTCTCAGGGACATTATTTACCCTGTATCTCGTTATGGCATACCTTGCCACAAGAAATTCCATTCATTATAAGCACAAGAATAGTTTTGGAGACCTTTCCAAAACAATGGCGTCTCCTATGGCGCCTACGATTACGATCATTGCTCCGGCATTTAATGAAGGATTAACGATTGTTGAAAACGTGAGGTCGCTACTGTCCCTGCAGTACGTCAATTATGAGGTTATGGTCGTAAATGACGGGAGTAAGGACGATACGTTGCAAAAACTAATTGAGGGGTATGATCTGGAGAAAATTGATAAGAGCATAGATCCTAATATAAAATCGAAACAAATACGGGGGATCTATAACTCAACCCAGCGTTCTTTTTCAAAATTAACAGTTGTAGATAAGCTGAACGGGGGAAAATCCGATGCTCTGAATGCCGGGATTTATTTATCTGAAAGTAAATACGTTGGTTGTATAGATGTGGATTGCCTGATACAGCCAGATTCCCTCCTGCACGTAGTTAAGTCGTTCTATCAGCATTCAGAAAAAAGAGTGATTGCCGTAGGGGGTGTGATCCGGGTAGCAAATTCCTGTAAGATATCTGGGGGTACCCTGGAAGAGATCCGAATGCCAAAAAACTGGCTGGCTAAATTTCAGTTACTGGAGTATACACGTTCCTTTTTATTGGGTAGGATGGCATGGGGCCGCATCGATAGTCTGTTAATCATTTCCGGAGCCTTTGGGTTTTTTGACAGGGAAATTGCCCTGGCCGTAGGAGGGTACGACACCAATACGGTAGGGGAGGATATGGAGATCATTTTTCGAATGCGACGTTATATGCACGATATAGATATGCCCTACCATGTGGCTTATATCCCGGATCCACTTTGTTGGACCGAAGTACCGGAAAGCTTGAAAATATTCATGAACCAAAGAGATCGTTGGTCGCGGGGAAATTTAGAAACGCTTCGGACACACAAGGATATGTTTTTTAACCCCAAATATGGGCGATTGGGGATGTTGAGTTACCCGTACTGGTTTTTTTACGAATGGCTCGCGCCTATACTAGAATTTTTAGGATTAATTGCCGTCTTAGTATTCTTTTATTTGGGCGTCTTAAACTGGGATTTCTTTATAGCAATAACCGTTACGATCTATTGTTTTTCTATAATGTTCTCGTTTTACGCCATTTTATGGGAAGTATACTCTTACAATCAATATCCAAAAACAAGGGACATATTAACCCTTATGCTATTTGCCATATTAGAACCAATATTTTTTCATCCCATCATTGTATGGTCTTCGGTTCGAGGTAACTATAAAAAATTATTCAAAATTAAATCAGGTTGGGGATCACAGGTCCGAAAAGGATTTGCCAAGGCATAGTATATGACTAAAAATATAAACATAGCATCTGAAAAAAGAGATTTAAAAGACTATATACGTCTGGTGATCGCCTTCTTTTTCTGTTTGGTTCTGTTGTCGTTTTATCAGAATATGCGTCTTTATTTTGAAGGTGTTCTGGACAGTATCATCAACAAGAGTTTTTTCCTGCTGGTATTACACCACACAGGCTTTACCTCTTTAACTGCATTGATCCTCGCTTTTTTGTTCAACTTCCTGGAATACAAAAAACCCGCACTGGGTTTTAAAACTGTGGCAGTAGTCTTTCTATTGATAGTGATCAGTGAAGGAATACTTATAGAGTATTACATTCACAATTATGAGATATTGGGAACCGGTTTTTATGAACGTTATGTAACTAATGTAACAGTTCAAAGCTTTATACTTAGTACATTGATATTCATGATTTTAGGAATTGGATTAATGTATCTCTTCTACAGGTTTACGGCTTCTTATTACAAAGTAATTAGCAGAATGTATCCATTTACGATCGTGCTGTTCAGTCTCTTTCTGGCAACCCTGGTTTCTCAAAAAAACCCGGTCAATGAAAATAAAACACAGCACCTGCTGCAAAGCGTTTCAAAAGACATCCTGGATTTTAATAAATATGAGGGAGCAGAAGAATATCCGCTGTTACAACCTTATAAAACCCAAAGGGATTTAACGGAATACTTTCTGCTAAAGGAAGAGAAACCAAATATTGTCTTTATCGTTATGGATGGGGTAGGTGCTGATTTTGTTGGCGACAAAGCACCCTATAATGTATTTATGCCCAATTTGAATTCCCTGACTTCCAACTCTTTATACTGGCCAAATTTTGTAAGTAACACTGGCGAAGCGGTTGCAAGTATCCCTGCTTTGTTTGGTTCTTTACCTTTTGGCAATAGTGGCTTTACAAATCTTGAAGACAAGACTAAAAGGACTACACTATTTGGGATATTAAAGGACAATGGCTACAACTCGTCCTTTAATTTTGGTGGAAACAGTGCTCTGGAAAGTCTGGACAAATTTTTATATGAAGAAGAGGTAGATGTTGTGCTGGATCGAAAAGGATTTAATATAACGTATCGACCTCAGGAACAGGATGCTGCCGGGATTTCATTGGGGTATGCAGACAAAGACCTATTCCACAAATGGCAAAAAGACTTTGAAAGTAC
>CALZFZ010000128.1 GCA_945786965.1 uncultured Muriicola sp.
AAAGTAGTTGGAGATAAAAAAGTACGGGTATCGTAAGCAAGACCTTGATTTTCATAGGAGGTTCATTTAGTTGACTTTAAAAATAGCAAATTAAGTTGAAAAACTGTGGCATGTCCGTGCATGTCGTTCAGGCTTCTTTTCCAATCAGAATAGTTAGTATCTTAGAAGGACTTAATAGTATTTAATTAATCGAATTATTATGAATAAATTTTCACGAAGAGCATTCAATATAACACTTACCAAAGGAATTGCTGGTGCCGGGATAATAAGCGGAATGCCTTTTGCCTGTGCCTTTGGAGCCGAAAAAAATACTAAAAAGTCCCTGGGGGTCGCATTAGTAGGATTGGGTAACTATAGCACCTATCAGTTAGCCCCTGCATTGCAGGATACGCACTACTGTCATTTGGCAGGTATCGTCACTGGTACTCCGGAAAAGGAAAGGATATGGTCTGATAAATATGAGATACCCAAACAAAATATTTACAATTACGAGAATTTTGATCGGATTGCTGAGAATGAAGATATCGATATTGTCTATGTTGTATTACCCAATAGCATGCACATGGAATTTTCAATACGGGCGGCGCAAGCCGGGAAACATGTGATTTGTGAAAAGCCAATGGCGGTCTCTGTGCAGGAGTGCAATGCTATCATCAATGCATGCAAGGATGCCAAGGTAAAATTAGGAGTTGGGTATCGTTTGCATTCGGAGCCATATACCCAGGAAGTGAAGCGTTTTGTGAGTGAAAAGACTTTTGGTAACGTAACCTATATATCGGCAGATGCGGCCTACACATCAAGAGGCAATCCAAATCAATGGCGGTTAAATAAGGCCCTATCAGGAGGCGGCGCTTTAATGAATATGGGAGTTTACAGTATTCAGAGCGCTATTTATGGTACCGGAGAAAATCCGATAAGCGTAACTGCCCAGGAGTATAGTACCAGGCCCGATTATTTTAAGGACACCGACGAGACGGTTACAGCGCAATTTCAATTCCCAGGAGGTGCGGCTGGGAATATAATGACATCGCATAATGCCAATGCCAATCGCCTGTTTGCCTCCTGCGAACGGGGTTGGTTTCAATTAGAACCGGCAAATAATTATGGACCATTGAGCGGACAAACCGCTCGTGGGCCTTTGTCGTTTCCTCATGAAAGTCAACAGAAACTTCAAATGGACGATTTCGCAAGTCATATATTACAAGGCACTCCAAACAGAGCACCCGGGGAAATGGGGAAACGCGATATGATCGTCGTTGAGGCCATCTATGAATCCATTGCTTCAGGAAATAAGAAGGTAAAGCTAAACTTGGGTGCGATGGGGTTGGTGTAGTTCCTTTCACCTCTAACTAAACGAGTTTAAATAAGATGCTATTAATCATTTAGCAACCAAAATGAAGCTCTTTTTTCAGAATCAAAGACTTTTAAGGATGCAGACCTGTTAGTTGCGACGTCTACCATGAATTCTGATAAGGATTCTTTTTTCCAGACCAGTGCAAGTTTAACAGTATTCCTAAAAACATGTCCTATTTTTTCCCCAAGGAAAAAGAGTTCGATCATCGATACATCGTTCGCTTTCAAGGGACGGAGATCAACCAGGACCTTGTAGATCTTCCATTCCTTACAGTCCTGTAAAATTTCGTCCGGATATCTAATAAATTCCCAATAATCGTATTGCCCGGTTATGGTCAATGCCAGGTAATCCTTTTTTGAAGTAATAGAGTAACTACTTACCATTCATCCTCTTTTATCGGCTTCGTTTGAATAGTAATTAGTTAGATTGTACTTTAAATTTAAGAATTATATATAGAAATTGCAATATAGTTAAGAAAAATATATTGAATTATAACAAATGTTGCCATATATGTGATTTTTCGTATAAAACATTGCATAATACGCAAAAAAGTCAATCAGAATTTTTCGAAAACTCCTAATCCAAACAGCGCAAAGTCGTATTTAACAGGATCGGCTGGGTCCAGGAGCCGAAGATTTCGATCCAATTCTTCAACGGCCCTGGCATCGTTCTGTTTGCGAAGCAACAACCCTAATTTTCGAGCTACTTTGCCTGAATGTACATCCAACGGACAGGATAATTGTGAAGGGCTTATGTCTTTCCACAAACCGAAGTCAACCCCAGTCCTTTCATCTCGCACCATCCAGCGTAAGAACATATTGATGCGCTTGGCAGCAGAACCTTTACCGGGGTCAGAAATATGTTTTTGAGTGCGTTTAGGGTGTGGTAGCTCAAAAAAAAGTTCTTTAAAAACTGAAATAGCTGGCTGTAGGGTTTTTTTGTGAGCATAGGTTGTATAAACTTCTTCCAACCCGCCATGCGTCCTGTATATATGTTGCAATCCTTTTATAAAGTAAGCAAGGTCTATCCCATTGAATGTTCTATGTACAAATGAATCGAGATTTTTCAGGTCGTTGGTGCTATGTTCCATGACGAACTGGAAGGGCGATCTATCCAACAGATCCATAAGATAAAGCGCATTGTGGATGATGCTCTTTCTATTTCCCCAGGCAATGGTTGCAGTAAGGAAGCCACTAATTTCTATGTCTTCTTTCAATGTAAAATGATGCGGAACCTGGATAGGGTCAGTGCTTAAAAAGGAAGGGCGATTATACTCCTTTACCTTGGCGTCCAAAAACTCCTTTAATTCGGCCTTTCTCATTCGATAGGAATTTTTAATAATTCCGAGAGGATCATGGGAGTCATTAAGATCCCATTGTGGCAAGCATGAAGCAAAACAGACCACGAAAGCCCTAGTGTTACTCGAATATATCCCAGAAAAATCCCCATGATGAACTGGGGAGCTACCAAAAGTGGAAGCAACCATAGCCCCTCTTCCATGTTTTCAAAATTACTCACATGAATTGCTGCAAAACCTATAATGGAGAGGTAATAGGCAATGTTGAAATATGCCGATGATTTAAAAAACACCAAAGGTCCCCGAAACATTAATTCTTCAACAATTGGTGCAAAAAGAACCACGATACAAAAAATTGTAAAAAGGGAAAATTCCTTGAATAATTTTTCGGTGGCATGTTCTCCGGTATCTATGCCAAAAGAACTTGCTAACTGAACATTTAAAAGGGCAATCGTTATGCCGATTAGCAGGTTCCAACCTAATAAATTGAAAAATATTTTGCGTTTGTACCAAACAGGGGCATTTGAATAGGACCGGTAGGTAGGTTTACACAAAAATTTCCATACATGCCTTAACATTAATGCCGAACGATTTGCCCATCTACCATAGTAAGTTTTCTGTCGGCCATGTCTGCCAATTCCTCATTATGGGTAACGATGACAAAGGTTTGGCCCAATTGGTCGCGTAACTCAAAAAAAAGCTTATGAAGAACATCGGCACTTTCAGAATCGAGGTTTCCACTTGGTTCATCTGCGAGGATAACAGAAGGATTATTAATTAGGGCACGTGCTACAGCCACTCGTTGCTGTTCACCTCCCGAAAGTTCACTGGGCTTGTGATAATACCTGTCGGTTAGCCCCAAAAGATCTAAAAGTTCTTTGGCTTTTTCTTCCGCTATATCAGGAGCTGTTCTCTTAATAAATGCCGGTATGCATACATTTTCTACCGCGGAGAATTCGGGTAGTAATTGATGGAATTGAAAAATAAAGCCAATATGCTCGTTGCGAAACCTGGCCAGCTCTTTGTCCCTTAAGCCGGTAACATCTACTTCATTTATCTTAAGAACACTTTCCTTTTGGTTCGATTGAATGTCCAGCGTTCCAAGTATTTGTAACAAGGTTGTTTTACCTGCTCCGGAGGCTCCGACAATGGATACGATCTCGCCTTTTTTAATGGTAAGATCAACTCCTTTAAGAACTTGTAATTGCCCAAACCTTTTTTGAATATTGGTAGCAGTAATCATTCATTTTTTATTAGGGGATGAAAGTAAACAATACCCCTAATATTACAAAATATTGGGGCTGGTTTGCCATCCTTGAAAAAGTAATGAACCTTGCGTGTAAAAATGCGGGAAGTGTACTAATTCAAGTGGACTTTGAAATAGGAATGCGACTTCCCTTGTACCAAAGCTAATTATACGTTAAATTGGTATATACAGTATATATTTATGTAAATTTGTTTAAGAATATATTAAAAAAAGTAAACAGTTAAAGGAAACCCAATAGTTTCTACAATACAATTGAATTTATGGCACCATATCAGAATTTGGAAGAATACAATATTGAAGTTACTAACGAAGTAAAAGAACGGTATTCAAAAATCCTCGACGGTATAGGGGAGGACCTGGACCGTGAAGGATTGAAAAAAACTCCCGAACGGGCTGCCAAAGCCATGCTTTTTTTAACACAAGGGTATAAACAAGACCCTGTTGAGATCCTAGAAAGTGCCATGTTCGCAGAAGATTATGATGAGATGGTTATCATTAAGGACATTGAGGTATATTCCCTGTGTGAGCATCATATCCTTCCGTTTTTTGGGAAAGCTCATATTGCCTACATCCCGGACGGACAGATCGTGGGTTTAAGTAAAATTCCACGGGTTGTAGATATATTTGCCAGAAGACTGCAGGTACAGGAGCGCCTAACGCATGATGTTTTGGAGTGTATTAATAAAACTCTTAAGCCAAAAGGAGCAGCTGTAGTTATCGAAGCTGCGCATATGTGCATGATGATGCGTGGAGTTCAAAAACAAAATTCCGTAACCACAACTTCCGGTTTCAGGGGTCAGTTCGAAAAAATTGAAACCAGGAATGAGTTTTTAAAACTGATCAGTTCCAAACTTTCTTAACTCTCAATTTCGAATTCTGGGTCTTAAATACTTTTGTGCGTTCATTGGGGTTTACCTAAATTAGCTTCAATGGAACCTCAAAACAAAATACGCTACCTATTTGTTGGACTGTTATTCGATGCCATTGGGATGGCATCATTCATTATCCCTGGCATCGGTGAGTTTTCAGATATTATATGGGCTCCTCTCGCAGGTTGGCTCATGACCCGTATGTACAAGGGTAGAATAGGACAGGCCGCCGGGGTCGTAACATTTATCGAGGAACTACTTCCGGGAATGGATGTACTCCCAACTTTTACCATCATGTGGATATATACCTATATATTTTCCAGATCACGGGCCGATAAAATGATAAAATCGGACCATAAATAAATTCCTGCACCAGCATTAATTACATCCTAAATAGGTAAATGCATACCTAAACTTATGTTCCTGCCAATATTGGAGATACCGTCTACTTTAAGACGCGATAAGTGCGAAATATAATTTTTATCGAACAGGTTGTTTACGCTTATTCGAACGTCCATATTTTTACCAAAGAGTGAAACTGAAGCGCCTAAGCCCATATTTATGAGGTTGTATCCTGGGGTGGGTGTTTCAAATGAACTTACCTTATTCTGATCAAAAACCGTTCGCAATGTTAGATAGGCATACTTTTTACTAAGCCAGCTGTTATTTGGCCTGGCATCCTCAATTCTGAGTGTATTTGTAAAAGTGTTGGCCGGAATCAGCGGTAAATTTTCATCGGATGAAAGCTTTCCCGTAACGGTTTCAAAAGTACTTTCTATATGGAGCCAATCCAGCGGATGTGGATGCAAATGAATTCCGATTTCCCCGCCATAAAGCGCGGCATCTTGTTGTCTGTATAAAAAAACGGGGTTGCCTTCTGCAAATTCGCCATTGGGTTCCAGGTAGACATAATCTTTTACCGCATTGTGAAAGCCGTTTATAAAAAATTCAAAATGTTCATCCGTAAACTCAAAGGACAGGTCAATTTGGACATTTTTTTCATTCTTTAGATCTGGGTTTCCAATCTCGAAACGATTGGTGCCTTCATGTATTCCATTGGAGGTAAGTTCGGCCAGATTGGGTGCTCTGAATCCGGATGCCAGGTTAACACGGCCAACTAACTTTTTTGAAATATCGGCGCGATACCCCAAGGCAGCGTTAAGGCTGCTAAAATTACGGTCCAACGGTCCAATATAGCCTTCCTGGCCAAAAACACCGTTTTCTTCTCCTGAAATGGTACGGTAATCGTACCGGATACCGGCCTGAACATCACTCCCGGTATAATGCAGGTGCGAAGTGGCTAGTATTCCAAAATCATTTGTAGTGGCATCCGGGATCAAAACTTCTTCCCCAAAGTTTTTGTTGGTTTGATGCATTCCCTGAATGCCTACAATGGTCTCAAGGCGCTTTATTTTTGGTAAGTGATATTGTACATTATAATTAACAGTCGACAAATTCATGTCCAGTGCCGGTATCCCATTCCCCGCAGCAAGCTCCTCATATTCTTTACGATCATTGAAAATGTATCCTAAGGTCACTTTTAAACTGGACTCATTCATGAAAAGATCCGTGGTACTGCTTAGGATATGACTTTGTAGTTCCTGATAGGGGTTGTCTGGGGTTCGTTCTTTGGTTTGTAACCCAATTTCTTCAGGTATGCCAAGATCAGATTTATTGTAATTGTACCGAATCTCGGTCTTAAAATACCCGGATTGATATCCTATCCCGGTTTTTAAGTCATATTCCCTAAATCTGGAATTCGTAACCCGCTCATTATCTCCATTTTTATAATCTATATGAGATGCAATGCCCGCACGAACTAAGTATTTAAATTTTTCGCTTGATGTCTTAAAACCCAGATTTGAGGAAACACCTTCCGTATTTGAAAAATAATTAAGGTTAACATCCCCTTCATTTTTGGCGGCATTTGCAAATTTTTCAGGATTGAGATACAAGACCCCTCCAAGGGCATCGGATCCGTAAAGCAACGAGGCCGGGCCTTTAATGACTTCTACACTTTCTATCCCGGCATCGCTTATACCCAGGCCATGTTCATCCCCAAACTGCTGGTTTTCCAATCGAATCCCCTGCGTATATACCAGGACCCGGTTAGAACTTAATCCGCGAATAACCGGCTTACCGATCCCGACTCCAGTAGATACTGTTTCTACGCCTGCAATGCTGCTAATACCGTCCGATAAAGTGATGGCCCCATTGGTTTTTAAATTTGTGATCTTTTCCTGTTCAACCTTCATCACATTTTCCCGCTGTAGCTTATGGAAGGGCGTAGATACTATAACTTCCTCCATTTCAATGGCGCTTGGTATAAGCTCAATATCAAAAGTATTAATACCGTTCTTAATATTAATCGAAGATGAAAAGGTTTGATAGCCAAGATAGGAGGCAAGGATCTTAAATTCCCCGGAAGGGAGATTACCTAGCTCGTATAAGCCATTTTCATTAGTTACAGCCCCTATTTCCAATTGCGGAAAGTATACCGATACCTGATATAGAGGTTCGCCGGTATCGGAGTTAAGAACGTTGCCCTGGATCGAATTTTGGGAATAGATTGTGGCAGATAAAAGGGTAAATAGAAATGCAAGCTGTGCTTTCATATTTTAATAATTTTAAACAGTAAAAGAATGTAGTCAAAAACAAATGAAACTAAACGCTTGCGGGAGGCGCTCTAAGTGAAAAGTAGTGGGAGTATTGCGGCTTAATAACTTTATGGTAAGATAAGGTTCTTACATCAACGTAATTAAGGCCATATATTGGTAGTGATTCAAAAGTAGGATAGAATTGTTTGGTAAGGGACAGATTGTGAAATTCACAATTGAATTCGGCTTCATGAATGTGAATAGGAATACTTTGATCGCATTCCAGAGTTTTATGGTCATTTAAAGCATGGTCTATTTTGAGGTACGAAGGAAGACCCATAGAAAAGATCAGGAGGACCGCGATCAGATTTAAACCAATATTCTTCAAAGTATTAAGCACAATGCAAATTAATTGAATAATGCGTTTGAAAAATGTTAAAGAAACTACAATTAATTAAATAGGAACCCAAGCCCCATGCGTTTTAGCATCTTTTTTTCAAAATTCCAGAAGAAAGTGAATTGTCCAAATATCCAGCCAAAAAGGACCAGTAATACCTGATAAAAGGGGAATATTAGTAAGATCCGCAGCGACCAATACACCCATCCACTCCACCAAACATCAGGAAATCCTTCTCTTTGAAGTCCTACCCAATTTAAAAATGGCTTGGCCACATATACAGCCGCAGAGCCTGTGATTGCAAAGACAATGAAGATAACGATCAGTTGAAAAGTAGAGGAGATCCCCCAGTATTTTTTTATTTTTTCCATTCTAGTAACAACAAACGCAGGCAAAGATATTCAATTAAATTCTGGGAATAAAGGGACCCAGGCGCTGATTATACTTTCGTTGAAAATAAATAAAATAATTATAGAGTTTATAATTCACTTCGTACCCATAATCTATATTGGATTCATAATTAATTTGAAGTTCATACAACCGGGGATTATATCTAATTGGATTCATTACCCTATTGTTCCATTCTATGACATAGAGTTGGTTTCTGTTTTCCAAAAATGACTGTGAATAATAGCCTTCAGGCCTCGCTACGGATAGTAACCACGTGTTAAAGCCCGGTTCAATAATTATGATCTCATAGTTCGATTCAGGATCTGCGATTTCTACGGTATCTGTTTTTGACTGATTGAAGACCGTCTTTTCTTCATCGCTGATTTCGACCCTTTTTTTCGTTGAAGAACAACTACCAATAAACAATGCTATTGCTATTATGCCTAAAAAGTAGGTCAACTTAAATTTTTTCATAAACCATGATTTTATCTATTTAGAAGATACAAAAAAACCATTTGCGTTGGCAAATGGTCTTGTTAAATAAGGTTAAATAATACCTGTTATTTTCCAAAAAGGCCTCCCAGCAATCCGCCAAGACCACCTTTCTTCTTCTTAGATCCTAAAACCATGCCGGCCACATCGTCTAAAACGCTTCCATCACCATCTGCATCTAAAAGACTCATAATCAAACTTTGATTTTGCTGAGGTTGTCCCCCAAGCATGGATCCTAAAAGGGAATTAAGACCATTAGCATCACTTACATTAGATTGGGCTTTCTGTCTGCCAAGGAAACCCATGACAATAGGTGCAGCTATCTTCAAAATATCGGCCACACTTCCTGCATCTACCCCTGATTTCTGACTTAGGACATTTTCAACATTTGCCTGTTTTTTTCCAAATACATGCCCTAGTATTCCTGCGCCATCTTTCATTACGTTATTATCGACACCACCCTGGAATAAGCCTCCTAAATTGTCTAATATACTTCCGTCGTGTTTTGAGGAAAGTGCGTTCATAAGTCCTTCCGCATCTTTTGGGTTAGCAGTGTTTTTTTTCATCGCTCCTAATAAAAGCGGCATTGCCATGCTTAACACATCGGCGGTTTTATCCTCTGGTTGTTTGGTCTGACCGGCCACTCCGCTGATCAATTGCTTGCCCATGGGGCTACTTAGTAAATCTAATAATCCTGACATAATTAGTTCGTTGTTATAATTAAAGTATGAATAAATGAATTTCTAATATTTTCTAATCAGCTTATTAATTAATTTAATAGCTGTTTTATTTGCTCTGCCAATTCTGTGCCAATTCTGTCCTGTGCTTCGCCTGTTGCGGCCCCTATATGGGGAGACAATGAGATCTTCGGATGCATAAGGATCCTGATCTCAGGAGAAGGCTCGGATTCAAACACATCCAGTCCGGCAAAAGAAACTTTACCCCTGTCTATAGCATCAACAAGAGCCACTTCATCAATAACACCTCCCCTTGCTGCATTCACCAATCCGACACCGTTCTGCAACATATCTAATTCTTGTTTTCCAATTACATATTCTTTTTGGGCAGGCACATGCAGGGTAATAAAATTGGAAGTCTTTAATACTTCTTCTTTGGATATACTCTCAAAGGAGAAGTCTATGGAACGACCATCATAAAAGGGTACCTTCACCGTTGCTTTTTCTATAAACG
>CALZFZ010000129.1 GCA_945786965.1 uncultured Muriicola sp.
ATCCGGAGTTCCTAGAACTCTACAACGATATTGAAAAAGAAATGCACTTAATGAGGTCGGAGGTCATGACCTACTTAAAGGCAGAAGAAGATTGGGACCCTTCCTGGAATAATGCCCTTGTTTATTAGGACGTGCCTTTACTTTATTAATTCGGATCTCCCTAATAGGTCGAGTGACCATAAATATATGATGCGTTTCTCTCGTGAGCCTTTGCAATCCGTAGTCTAAATGAAAAGCCGCAAATCATAATTTGGTGAGGATTAACTGCGTTGATCCTTTGCAGTCAATGTTGCAATTAAAAAACCACAAAGCTTCGCCTTGCTGTTTTACATTTTATATCGTTACCGAAAGCCTGCGCTTTCGACACTTTATAAAATGTAAAACCACGCCCTTTAGGCGTGGTTTTTTGAGTGTAGTGATCGCGACAGGATTCGAACCTGTGACCGTCTGCTTAGAAGGCAGATGCTCTATCCAGCTGAGCTACGCGACCTTTGTATTATTATCAATATTTCCTTTCAGTACTTGTGACCGTCCCGCCCGGCGTGATGCTCTATCCTCCCGATAGCTATCGGGATGAGCTATGCGACCCAATGATTTCTCATTTATTTTGCGGGGCAAATATACTAATGTATTGTTTAGTATAAAAGGTATTATCCTCAATATTTGGGTACTGAAAAACCCCTATTTAAAAAATTCAATACAACATTTAATTACCATATAGATCGGCCTCGGATTATGGTATTTCAGTAATACTGATTTTTATTCTTATAAACTTAGTATTTCATATACTAATATTATAAAAAAAACGATATATAGAGTATAATACTCATCATACTGAATCAAAAAGAATACTATGGTTTTAAATAAGACGAAAAAGAAAATAATTATTGCCGCGGTGGAGCTTTTCAATGAATTTGGAATTGCCCATGTACGCAACCAGGATATCGCGAAAAAAAGTGGTATTAGTCTTAGCAATTTTAATTACCATTTTCCAACTAAAAAAGACTTGATAATTGCAACATTGGACTATATGACAGAGATCTTAGTTCGTGATGTATACGGGAACCGAAAATTAATCATGGAAGGGGAAGGACTTACCATCACAAAGTGCTATTTTGAGTTTCAGGAACAATTTTGTTTTTTCTTTTTAGATACCCCCAACATACTTAAGGCATACCCTGAAATTAATGACCAAATTCAGGAACAAATAGATGAAGCTTTTAAGATCATTAAAGGCATCAATTATTTATCCATAGGTATGGGATTTATGAAACCCGAACCTAAAGACTATCCGGGGCTATACGATGAGCTTTCGGCACACATATGGAGAAATACCCATTTTTGGATCTCATTTTACAGGATCAAAGGCTTTGATGAAGATTTAGTAATTAAGGGAATGCAATCTCATTTCAGTCTTTCCTATCCCTACCTCACGGATAAAGGGATCTCAGGGTATAAAAAATATTTAGAAAAATTAGTAGAAGAGAAGCAGAAACAGGGGTAAGTTCATTATTGTTCAATAAAAAGCTGTAAAATTGAATCAATACATATATTCGGCTGAATCACTAAAATAGTTCAACTATAGTTATCTACCATTCGTCTATACTTAATTGGTTCCTGGCTACAATCATCGGGAAGAATCATCGAAATAAAGCATCTTTAGAAATTAAATAAAAGGCAACCCATGAATATTTTATTTATTGAAGACGATACCATCGAGACCATGAAGCTGAATCGGACTATAGCAAAGCTTGGTGAGAAGCATACCATTATTCAGGCTAACAACGGTGAAGAGGCACTTCGTATTTTAAAAGAAGAACAGAGGTTGCCAGATATAATCCTGCTCGATCTGAACATGCCCCGCATGAACGGGATCGAATTTCTACAAATCCTTAAAAAGGATGAGATTCTAAAATATTTACCTACTATTATTTTGACAACATCTGAGAATAGAACCGACCTGTTGGAGTGCTATAGAACAGGCATTGCCGGGTATGTGATTAAGCCCCTAAAATATGAGGATTACGAGGAAAAAATTAAAAAGGTCATTGCCTACTGGCAAGTAAACGAATTGGTGAAAGCCTGACCAAATAAATGCTTTCACAACATTTTTTTTTGGTAGGGTCTTAATTTTCCTACATTTATTTTTTAGTTTATAGTTTATGAAAGGAATAGTTTTTACCGAGTTTTTGGAAATGGTAGAATCCAAATTTGGTCTCGAAGTAACCGATAATATCATTGAAAAATCTGAATTGGCTTCAGAAGGAATCTACACCTCTGTAGGCACCTATGAATTTAATGAAATGGTGGCCCTTCTGACCAATCTCAGCAAAGAGGTACAATTGCCGGCCAATGATCTCCTACATGCTTTTGGATTGTATTTGTTCGATAGCCTGGGCAAAGCGCATCCCGAAGTAATCCAAAGTTACTCCTCTCCCTTAGGACTGTTGTATTCCATAGAGGATCATATCCATGTCCATGTAAAAAAACTCTATCCGGATGCCGAACTGCCCACCTTTACCATTATAGAAAAAACAGATACTTCTTTATCCATGATTTACTCATCTTCACGTGGCCTTTACAGTTTGGCCCACGGCCTTATGGAAAAGACCTTTAAACACTTCAATAAAACGGCGGAGATTTCCTATGAGCTTATGAAGGAAGATGGGACTCAAGTTAAATTTGATATCGTCCAACATGGATAACAAGGAAGTTGTTTTGCTTAAAAAGGCCCTGGAGCGCCAAAAAAAGGCAAGACTTCAAGCCGAAAAAATTCTGGAGGAAAAATCCCAGGATTTATATGCCGCTACCCGACAGCTAAAAGAAACCAACGAACGCCTCGAAAATCTGCTTAGTGAGAAAACGTCTGAATTAGAAGGAGTTTTTATCAACATTGTTGATCCATATGTAGTGATGGATATAAAAGGCAACGTAATTCGCATGAATTCGGCCGCCAAACAACTGCTGGGATACAACCATGACAAAGAACCCATCAACCTGCAGCAAATGGTGCATCCTGATTATTTGGAGTATACCATGGATTCTTTTAAAAATCTATACGAGGTGGGTACCCTTAAAAATTACCGTGCCAAGATCATCGTAAAGGACCAAACAGAGCGCTTTGTACAAGTGAACAGCAGTCTCATTTATAATAAGGAAAGTGTCCCTATCGCTGCCCAGGGAATTATCCGGGATATTACTAAAGAAAACGAGGTTGAACAATTGTTGTCCGAACAAAAAAAACAGCTCGATATCATTGTAGAAAATTCCCCTCTGGGCATTGTTTTAACCGTAGGAGAAAATTTTATTAAAGTAAATAAAAGGTTTTCAGAACTGCTCGGTTATTCAGAAGCTGAATTAAAACAACGAACCGTAGAAGAGATCTCTGCCCCGGAAGACAATGAAAAAGCTAAAGATCTTATTACCCGCATGAATTCGGGAAATCTCGACAATTTTTCGATCGTCAAGAAATACTTTACCAAAAATGGGGAAACCCTCCTTGCAAAAACTTCGGTGAGTGCCGTAAAAGAATCAACAGGAAAGATCGCCTATGAAGTAGCTATTGTGGAAGACATTACAAAAGAAAGGGAAGCAGAAGAAAAAATCAAAGCTTCAGAAAATAGATTGGCAACCCTCATTTCGAATTTACAGACCGGGGTCTTATTGGAAAATGAAACCCGTGCCATTTCCCTGACCAACAAAATGTTCTGTGATCTCTTCCAGATTCCTGCAACCCCCGAACAATTAAAGGGAACAGATTGTTCCAATGCAGCTGAAGAAAGCAAACATCAATTTAAGGACCCTAAAAGTTTTGTAAAAAGAATTGATCATATCCTCAAGGAGAAAAAAGTTGTGCTCTCCGATGAACTTGATATGAAGGACGGCCGTATTTTGGAACGCGATTATATTCCTATATTCAATAACGGTGTCTACAAGGGTCATTTATGGACCTATAACGATGTAACCATCCGTAAGAATTACAAGAAGAACCTTGAAATCCAGAAGGAGAAATATTGGAGTATCATCGCGAATATGAACCTGGGATTGATTGAGGTAGATAATGACGATATAATTCAATTGGTAAACCAGAGTTTTTGCGAAATGAGTGGATATTCTGAAGGGGAACTTCTTGGTAAAAAAGCAAGTGATACCCTTAAAGTAAAAGAAAAAAAGATCATCCTGGAAAAAGGAAAGGAACGATTAAGGGGAACATCCGATTCCTATGAAGTACAAGTTCAGACCAAAAAAGGACAAAAAAAATACTGGCTTATCAGTGGGGCCCCACGTTATGACGAAAGTGGTAAGGTGGTTGGTTCCATAGGTATTCACCTGGATATCACAGCTCAAAAGAACCTGGAACTTCAAAAAGAAAAGCTGGTAAAGGAACTGGAAGCAAGCAATCAGGGTTTACAGGAATATGCCCATATAGTTTCACATGACCTGAAGTCGCCCCTGCGCAGTATCAGCGCCCTGGCCACCTGGCTCAATGATGACTATAAGGAAGTCCTGGACGAATCCGGGATTTACAATCTTCAAATGATGCAGGAGAAAGTGGAAGGGATGGATAAGCTCATAGATGGCATATTAAAATACTCTGGTATAAATACTGAAACCCTGGATACTGCATGTATTGACCTCAACCAGGTAGTTCGGGATATACGGGAGATCATATTTATTCCAACACATGTAAATGTGATCATCATGAACACTTTGCCAACGATCGAGGCAGACGCCACCAAAATGCACCAGCTATTCCAAAACTTAATAAGCAATGCGGTAATCAATATAGACAAGGAAGAAGGTATCGTTACTATTGACGTTAAGGAAAATGAGACACACTGGGAATTTAGTGTGCAGGATAATGGTGTAGGGATTCCTAAAGAGTATCACAACAAGATTTTTAAAATTTTCCAGTCCATCGGAAGTAAAGAACGATCTACGGGGATTGGACTTTCCATTGTAAAGAAGATCATAGACCTGTACGAGGGTGAGATCTGGTTAGATAGCAAAGTAGGTGAAGGAACAACATTTTATTTTACGATAAAAAAATGATCATGGAATACCCTAATCTAGACTATATTAAAAAATTGGCCGGAGATGACATTTCCTTTGAAAACAAATTTATTTCTATCTTAAAGGATGAATTTCCTTTAGAAAAAAGCGAATATAGCAGCGTACTCAAGGCCGGCAAGACTGATGAAACAGCCCTGATCGTTCACAAATTAAAACATAAACTGAATATATTAGGCCTGGAAAATGCTTACAGATTGGCCGTGACCTATGAAGAAGACCTGAAAAAAGGGGATACCAAACTAAAAGACCAATTTTCGACTATATTAGAAACCATAGAATCATATTTAAAGACCTTATAACCATGAATTGTATTATCATCGATGATGAAGCGGCAGCAAGGGCCATCGTAGCCCAATTGTGTACTACAATACCGGATCTGGATGTTATTGAAGAATTTTCGAATGCCATAGACGCAATCAAGTTTCTGAACCAGCAAACAGTAGATGTTGTTTTCCTTGATATACATATGCCCGGTTTTACAGGATTCGATTTTGTTCAGACCTTAAAAAACCCGCCTAAAATAGTCCTTACCACCTCCGATACTAACTTTGCCATTGAAGCTTATGAATACGAGGCCATAGTAGACTATCTGGTAAAACCCATTTCCCCTGAACGATTCTCTAAATCGATCAAAAAAGTGAAAAACTCCCTGGAAAAACAAGCCGCCTTAAGCTCCTCTGAAGAAAATGCCGGTAGTATTGGGGGAGAACTGTATATTAACATTGACAGGCGACTTATTAAACTTAACTTTGATGAGATCTTGTTTATTGAAGCCAAAGGCGATTACATTGATGTTAAAACCACCAAAGAGAACCACAGGGTTCATAATACTTTGAAGAAGATCAGGGAAAAACTCCCTGAAGATCTCTTCCTGCAAATTCATCGTTCGTATATCATCAACTTCACCAAGATTATGGACATAGAGGATAACAGCGTGCTAATTGAAAAGAATGTCATCCCAATAAGCCGGTCTAACCGTCCCGAACTGATGCGCCGCTTAAATCTGCTGTAAGGCTTACTTACTGGCAAGAAGTTTTTTGAAATACAATGGGTTCTTGGTCAGGGTCCACCTTACTTTTATCCCGATCTCTGTAAATTCAAATCCGGCTGCTGTAGCCGAAGCTATGTTACTATACTTACCATATAGATCGGCACCCAGCCTTTTTGTGAATTGATGCTTTAAGCTTGCCTCTACCCTAAAAATTGCGGTCTGTTTATCATTTTCTACCTTTTGAAAACCGGTCGCACTGCTTAACATATAACGGGTCTTCTCTGAGAAGGATCCCCTGATATCTGCAAATACCTCGGTGGCATGATACTGTTCAGGACTAAAATAGATGCTTGGAACCTGCTCTTTAAAGGCAATGTACTGGTAATTGAACCCTACTTTTAATGCCGGACTTTTTAGTACATTATAATATAAGGATGTAAAAATCAGATTCCTGGTATTGGCATCGGTGTGTCCGGTATGCATTACCTGGGTGTACCATCCCAAATTAAAATTGGTACTTATATTATAGTTGAGTCCGTAATGATTCATTACGATCTCGCGCTCTATAAGGTCTGCATTAAAGTTTTGAACCTCTCTTTGATAACCTATCTCCAAATTTTGAAGTCGCATTGGTTGTAATTGAAATCGTGCATCCAGGATGGGTTGGGTATACGATCGATCTCCAAAGCTCGAATTATTAAAGCCAAGGACGGTTTTTAACTTTGTTTGAGGGAATACTTTGTATTCTGCCCCGGCTAATACCACATGTGAAGTAGCTTTATTCAGAGAAATAATGTTTTCAGTATTTCTGAACTGATATGAAAACGTAGTTCGGAATTTTGTTGAAAACGGCAGGCTACTGCTAATCTGATTTCCAAAAGCCACATTTTTACCGTTATCAAAAGTGTAAAAAGCTTTCTCTTCCAGGATAGGTGTATGTAATGAATTCATTTTTTCAACCAATCCCTGTGCATCGGCCTGGTTCTCGTAATGCAATAAGGTTTTAAATGCAGCTTTATACGCCGGTATAATCCTGTCTGTAGCGAAAAGGGCGTTTGCCTTTCCAAGGTTACCATCAAAGGAAGTACTATCATTTAACAGGATAGCATCATATGAATCCAGACTGGTTTTAAAATCCGCTGTATACATTCCCAGGGTTGCCCTGAGTGCTTTTATCCAATTCTGGTCAGATACTGCACTTTCCAGACTGTCTATTTGTTTATCCGCTTCCCTGAACTTCTGATTCCAGATCAAGGCCTGAATATAACGTTCGTTTGTCCTATTCTTTAAGATGGTATCATTAACAGAGGCAACTTTAACCATGGCAGACCTTGCTATGTTCAAAGCTTCTTTGTCTTGCTTGCCAATATGCGCTGCCAGGGAAATCCCATTTAGTGCAACAATAGAATCTGCTGGAGACTGGGCCATTCTTTCGTAGGTGCTTTTTGCACTTGCAGTATTCTTGGTGATCAAATATAAATTGGCGAGATTTAGTAATGTTTCGTTGTCTTCCGGAAAATCAATAAAGATCTCTATTAGCATTCGCTCCGCAATATCATACTGCTTATCCGTTATATAAGAGTTGGCAAAACCTAGTTTGATATATTTTCTTGAGGTCTTGGCACTCCTGTTTTCAGGTTGTAGTGACAGGGCTTTATTTACCCAAGTCAGGGCCGATTCAAATTCCTTTAAATTACTGAGCGTGTTGGCATATCCTAAAAGAGCCCCAAAACTATCCGGGTTATTGGTTACCAAATCTTCATACAATGGTTTGGCATTGTTATACTGCTTATCCCACAGGTACGCTTCGTTATAATTGATCTGAACCTCAAAATCTGTTGGATACTCCTGAAGGAGGTCAGCAAATAGCTCGATGGCCCTGGTGGGTTCGCCACTTAGGCCAACGGCCCTTCCGTAGCAAATCTGTGCCGTTTTGTTTTCAGGGTCGGATTGCAGATAGTCATCAAAATATGTTTCTGCTTCCTCAAACGATCCGGATTCCAATAAATGGAATCCTTCGTTCATACTTTGTTGCCCGCTCATAAGAGCGGTCGTGAAAAGTAATACAGGTAATAATGATTTAGCTTTCATAGGTTAAGCATTTTTAGATGGATCATGAAGCCTTTTTTTTGAGCTTCTCACCTTCTTGTTTTTTGGTTATGTAAAGTTAATACAGTCTTTCCCGCACCGGAAGTGCGATAATGTCCATTCGTCTACAGCAATTGGCCATCCGTCTAAATCACGAATTTTAAAACGTCAGCTTGGGGGATATTTGTGGTATTAAATAAATGAATGCTTAACCAAAATAATTGAAAAATGTGTGTTCAAATTCAAGAAAACAAAGAGATAAATTGTACGAACACATTAATACTTATTAGCCATGACCGCAATTAAAATTCTATTTAAAAAGTTTACGCCCGAACAAATATTTATGGGTAGTGTGCTACTTGTTAATGGTGGCAACTATCTGTATAATTTAATTTTAGGCAGACTGTTGGGTCCGGAAGCCTATGCAGACGCTGCACTTCTTGTAACCCTATTGTTGGTTTTGTCCTTTCTTGGCATGACATTTCAGTTGGCTACTGCGAAATTCGCTGTAGTGTTTTCAGGGAAAGAATGGGACAATTTCCGAAACAGAACCTACAAACAAGCCATCATGGTGGGCATGCTTATGGGAGCATTGCTCGTTTATTTTGCAAAGGATCTACAACTGCTTTTTCAGACAAAATCACCCTACATGTTTGTGGCCCTGGGCTTTAGTATTCCCTTATACTTTTTTATGAGTGTGAACAGAGGAAACTACCAGGGGCATCATAATTTTAATAAGCTTTCCATGACCTATCAAACGGAGATGTGGAGCCGCCTGCTTATCACCCTGGCATTCTTATTGTTTAGCCCCTGGGAACCTGCCCTTTCAGTAGCGATGGGGATAGGCTTTTCCTTTCTTTTCGGATTGATCCCTTCAGATGTAAAAGGAATTTCAATTTCCAGACCTTCCGTTCTATTGCCTGAAAATGCAAAGCGTGTAAATAAATTCATTGTGCTGACGCTCTGTTATGAAATAACCCAAATCATTATAAACAACAGCGATGTCCTTATGGTAAAGCATTACTTTAGTCCCAATGATGCCGGATTATACGCTTCCCTTGCACTCATTGGCAGGGTAGTATATTTTGTGTCCTGGATGTTTGTTATGCTTTTGTTGCCGACAGTCGTTCAAAAAGAAAAAGATGGGGAAGCAACCGCTCCTGTACTTTTTAAATATGTAGGCTACGTTGCCCTACTCTCCCTGACTATTATAACCTCATGTTATTTTTTCCCGGAACTAATCATCAAACTGATGTTTGGGGATGCTTATTTATCAATGGCAGGTTTGTTGTGGCAATATGCTGTGGCAACATCCCTCTTTGCTATCGGCAATATTTTTGCCTACTATTTTTTATCCCTGGATCATTATGTGCCTGTAATTATTTCCGGCGTATTAGGATTATCTCAGATAGCCCTTATTAGTATACTGCATAACTCATTGGAAGAAGTTGTTCAGTTACAGATCGCAGTCATGGTCCTATTATTAATCTCCCAGGTCGCCTATTTTTTATACAAAAAGCGAAGCTTGTAAAACAGCCTTTTATTTAAGCTTGCAAAAGCCGGATCCTTTATAAGTTTCCGGTTTTTCTTTATAGATATAGCAAACCTACCCCCACCCTGTTCGGCTTACCGACACTGTTCTCCCATTCGTCTACAGCAATGGTGCAATGGGCTCCGAACAGCCTGTAATCACTGCATTATATAAGATATTTGCAGTGTAAAATAAATTATTAATTATAATACTTAACCTATGAAATTAGCCATTGTAACCGCGTATCCACCGAGCAAAGTAACCTTAACGGAATATGGGTACCATTTAGTAAAACACTTCCGTCTTCAGGACGATGTTACCGAGATCGTATTGATCACCGACAGAACCACAGAAGAAAAGGATCTGTCCTTTGAAGGTGAAGGCTGTAAAATTACAGTTAAAGAAAGCTGGAGTTTTAATAGTTATACCAACCTGTATCATATTAACAAGGCCATCTCTGAAACAAAGCCCGACGCCGTATTATTTAACCTTCAATTCTTGAAATTTGGAGACAAGAAAATACCGGCTGCCCTTGGATTACTGGCGCCTTTTATCTGCAAGTTGAGACGTATCCCAACAATTTCACTCATTCACAACATTCTGGAACAAGTAG
>CALZFZ010000130.1 GCA_945786965.1 uncultured Muriicola sp.
GTCCATTGATCTCCCCTACGGAAGAACCCACTTTACCACCCGAAAAATCATTGCTGGTAAAAATACCGGATATCACAAATGCGAATAACGCCATCCCAATGATCAAGATCAATACGGTGGTCCGTTTTCTAATATTTTCTAAAATTGCCATTTATAGAGATTGTTTAAAATCAGTGGGCGAAATTACCAATTTCCCTTAAATAATAAAAACGAAATACCACCTATCTGCATGGTGGTTATGGGTTAGTCCTTTTGAAGTACTACCAGGGTCACCAAATCTATTTTGGTATTGGAAACTTCAAGGATAGTAAACAGGTAGTTCCCAACCTTGATCTCTGCGTCTTTCTCTGGTATTTCTCCTGTTTCGTTTACGATAAGACCCCCCAGAGTTTCGAACTCCTGGGTATCCGGAAGTTCCAGTTTATAGGTTTCATTCAGGTAGTCTACTTCCAGGCGTGCAGATAGTTTAAAGGTAGTATCATTGATCTGTTCTTCATGCAGGTCGTTGGAATCGTGTTCATCTTCGATCTCCCCAAAAAGCTCTTCCACAATATCCTCTACGGTCATGACCCCTGAAGTACCTCCATATTCATCGAGGACCACAGCCATACTTTTCCTTTTTTTGGTGAGTATCTTCAGGATCTCATGAATAAGCATGGTCTCGGGCACAAACTCTACCGGGAGTAATATACTTTTAATGGTCTTGGGCTTCTTAAACAACTCGTAGGAATGGATATAACCGATAATATTGTCGATTGTGTCCTTATAAACGAGGATCTTGGAATAACCAGTATCTGTAAACAACTTGGTCAGGTTCTTAGGTGTTTCGTGCAATTCCACCGCTGTTATCTCTGTACGGGGCACCATAACTTCCCGTGCCCTGACGGCAGAGAATTCGAGGGCATTTTGGAATATTTGTATTTCAGAATCCACATCATCTTCTTCTTCCACGGCTTCCATTTGCTCCATGATATAGTCGCCCAGTTCCAATTTGCTAAAGGCTAATTGCACCTGATCACCATCGGTTTTAAATAAAGTTCGTAGCACAATGTCGGTTACCTTGATTATAAAATCGGATACAAACGAAAATAGTGCATAAAAAAGATAAGCAGGAATGGCAAGGATCTTCAGCAAGGTATTGGCATAGATCTGAAATAGAACTTTAGGTAAAAACTCGGCAGTGAATAAAATGATGATGGTAGAGATAAGGGTTTGAGATAGCAGGCTAAAATCTGTTAGCCAGAGTTGTACAAAGCCATATTTCGATGGCAACATGCTTTGAAACCAGTTCATCAGTAATTCTCCCATGTAAAACCCGTATATGACCAGCGCAATGTTATTGCCAATAAGCATTGTTGCAATAAACTTGGAGGGCTTATAAGTAAGTCTTGTAAGGACCATTGCCAGGAAGCCGGCTTGTTTCTTCTCGATCTCGATATGGATCTTATTAGCCGAAAGAAATGCAATTTCCATCCCGGAGAAAAAGGCCGAGAGGATAAGGCTAATAATGATAATAAGAATATCGCTGTTCACAGTTATTTCTGGTTATCTCGTTGTCGCTTTTCAAAACGCTTCCGGTATTTTCGGCGAAAGATGAACATCCCTATAGATACGACCGCAAAAATAATGAAGATATAGGTGCCTTGCCGATCTGTTTCCCAAAGGGTTGCGATTTTATAAATCGAGATTAAGGCTACTGCCAGGTACAGGTATTCCGTGTATCGTAAAATTTTGATCATGATTCTTCTTCTTTTATGGTCATCAATCCAAAGGTTCTATGGGCATTAAAAAAACTAAAATCCCGGTTAAAGTCCATCCCTTCCCCATCCATAATGGTCCCATCTTCCGGGTTGGTATAAGTAAATTTTTCTTGAGTAAATATCCAGTCGTCTTTACGGTCCCAATACAATTGAGGCGCCTCCAATTTTTTGCCATCATGGGTTTCAATTACCACATTGCCTTTGAGTTCTATGACATTGGTATTGGAATAAATGATCCCATAATCGGCGGTTATGGTACTTTTCTTATTATCCTTATCAAAATATTCTACTTCCAGGCCATTGGGAAAGGTGCGGTACTTAAAGATCATGTTATCGTAGTCCTCACTGATCGGGCTCTTCAAAACGGCAATTACGCGAGAAATACCGGCGTCTTCACTTTCCAATTCTTCGGTAGTTTCTGTATAGGTGAGTTCAAAATTTTGAGCCACTCCCTGAGGGAACACTTCAATTTGTTTTTCTTCTCCAACGCGCTTGTAGGTGTCCTGGCACCCTAAAAAAAACATTGCCATAGTAAATACCATGGCAATGTGTAAACTTATTTTTGTACCCAAGGGTTGCATTCTTATAATTTAGGGACGGTAACGCTACCTCCTACCCAACATTTAAAACTGAGGGTTTTCCCTGCCATATCGGCGTTAAAAATATCCGTTTTAGATGGAGCTTTGGCCTCATAACTGGCCGCTGCCTGACTGGCCCTTCCACTTAAGGCCGGATCTACTCTAGCAGCCCTTCTTGCCATATCCGCAGCTTTCCAATAAATGGCACGCTTTTCAAAAGGTGTATCCCCGCAATCGTTGGCACTTGAAGCGTACAAATTGGCAATTAATAAATAAGCGTTACCATTCGATGGGTTCGCATCAATGGCCTTCTGCGCATAGCTTCTTGCCGTAGACTTGCTGCCTCTACGGTAGCTGGTGGCTATTTTATAGGCAATGTTCGATTTTTTTCTTGAATCGGTTTCCAGATCCAATGCCTTGTTAAAGTCGGCTATGGCACCTCTATTATCGCCTGCTTTTTGTTTTAACGTACCTCCATAGACATATGCATCAGCAGAAGGGTCTAAGGCCAACTGAGCCTCAAATAATTTTTTGAACATAGGATCGTCTGTACATTCCTTGCTGAACATCCTGCCAACCGCTCTTTTCACCCAGGTGATATCGCCTTTTTTGGCTTCATAACTGCGTTCATATAAAGGGATCAGGTTTTCACAATCGGCCAGGGCACCTAACTTAGAATCGACACTCCCGGCAATTTTACCATAGGATTCGGAATTGGTAGTGGCCACTTTAAGGCTTCTTTTCTCTTTTGAAGTTAGCGTCCCTGCATCTTCTTTAGGAAGTAATTTGTTGATAACATCCGTTAACTTGACATTCTCATCCTCGATCTTCTCGGTTACATCATCATAGGTATCAAAAACATCTTGCAGGTCTTTTTTACCTCCATTATACAGGTCTACTAAACTGGAGAAATAAAGGTATAGGGCCTTAGGATTCTTAAAATTATCTTTGTCCTTTGTAAAGGCGTTATGGAGCATGTTAAAAATTTGCTCGTCCGACGCCATTTTATTGTCGTACATCAACAGAGCCTTATCTATTTCCCTTACTGCCAAAGGAAAATTACTTGCGAAATACTTTCCACTAGTATCATATAGCTCTAATAGTTCCTTGATATAGCCATCTTTTTCGGCTCCTGAACTTTTATCAATTTTATCAGACAAAATTCGTTCCCCATAGGAAAAGTTAGCTTTATTGATGTCGGGGCAATTGGTATAAACCATTTTCCATGGCCCATAAGCCGCATCGTAATTTTTAACTTTTGCGTGTTCCGCATAAATGGATAGGTTGGTCATACATTCAGGGTTCTGAGCCTGTCCATTACTTACACCTACCATGCCTAAAACGGCAATCAATATTAAGTAAAGTTCCTTTTTCATTGTATTACATGTTTAAAGTGGTTAATGTACTAATTTTTTGTCAATTTATTTTCCTTTTTTGGAACCATCTATCATTCAAAGAAAGTCCAAGGTTTACTTTAAAGTATTTTTCTTCAATTAGACCTGCGGCTGTGGTTCCTCTTTTCCCCCATTCAAAGCCTATATTCAAATTAGAGAAACTTCCGCCCAACGGTAATCCTAAACCAAAAGTTATGCCAAGATTATTAATCTCTTTTTCATTTACAACAATCCCCGTCATATCGTACCTTAAACCTGCCCTGTAGGTAACACGATTTAAAAAGCTATCGAAGGAAGCATAATCGGGTATGTAAAAGGCGCCAACTGCAATTGCACTGGCATCTTTATATTCCTGATTCTGAATTTCCAGGAAGCGGTTCTCAAAGGTACTTAATTGCTGAAAGCTATATTCAGCTCCTAAAAACCATTTCTTGTCCTCACCAAATCCAAGGCCCAGGGTAGTGATCGTGGGGATCTTTAAATCAGTATTCTTTAGTCCCTGAGCTGCCAGGTTTACGTCAATTACTTCTATTTGGCCTCCAGTGGCTTGGGAGAACGATCCTATTATTTCGCTGTTCTCGGACTGCAGGTTCACCTGCGTATTAACAACCACCGAAGTAAAAAGCGTGTATTTGTTTTTAATTTGAGGGGTATAGGTAAGACCGTAAACAAAATCGTATCCATTTACCTGAGATTCCTGGGTTTGCAAGGTACCGTATTGTAACCCGTCTACCCGTTGTACTTTTTCATTTTCAAGTGTTCCAAAATTAAAGTTGAGTGTGGCGCCTACGTTCACGTTCTTAGCAAGGGTATACCCCAGGGATAGAAAAACCTGGTTTAGACCACCAGATCCCGAGTACACATTACGAACCTCGTTCCCATTGCTATTGATTGTTTCCTGCAGCACATCATAACCAACCGAAGAAAAAGGCCTGAGCCCAAGGCCAGCTCCCAATTTTGGGCTTAGGGGAAACCCGATAGCCAGGTACTCCAGATTACTCACGGAAGTCTTTTGCTGGTCTGTAAAACTATTTAAGCTGATCTCCTTATGTGTTACCCCTGCAGTATAGGTTGTAAGTCGTAATTTTCCGTAGCCAGCAGGATTTTTTAATGTAAGGTGAATACTATCTGTATACAGGCTTAGCCCTCCCATCATCTGGTTTTCGATGGTACTTCCAGCTCTCAGATCGCCAATACCGAAGTAAGAATACGGAGAAACCGTGCCGTTTTGAGCATACAGACCACACGCTGCGAAGAATATTATTGCGGTTACTAATTTTTTTACCATCTAGCGTTTGTTGTATTCCAGCAAATAATTTAAGCCCTCAAGGAGAAAATTTGAATTCGCAAATATGGTATTTTTTAACCGATTCGACAAAAATTGCCCGTCGCCGCCTGTTAAAATAACTGTTAAATGTTTAAAACGACCTTTGTACTGACTAATAACCCCGTCTATCTCTCGGCAGATGCCGTTAATAACCCCACTGTGGATACTGGTTTCGGTAGTATTTCCAATGAGCTCCACGAAGGGACTGGGTTCCAATAAGGGAAGGCGTGCGGTTTGCTCGTGCAGCGCTTTATAGCGCATTTGCAGCCCTGGTGAAATAGCGCCTCCCATGTACTCGCCAGAATCATTTATCATATCATAGGTAATACAGGTGCCTGCATCGATGACCAAAGTATTGGTATGCTGGTGGTTATAAAAGGCAGCGGTAGCCAGCGCTATACGGTCTACCCCCAGTGTTTGCGGGCTGGCGTATGAGTTTTTAAAGGGCACCTTGGCCACAGATGTAAGCAGTTGTACTTTACAAAAAACGGCCAGAACATTGAGATCTTTTTTTGATAGGGATCCAACGGAGGCCACCATGGCGTGAGAGACGTCCGGGAAATAGGTAAACACTTCTTTAACTGCATCGTGAAAGCCGTCTTTATCCGTATTTGTGAGCCAAAGAAGCTCCTTTTTTAAGAACACGGCAAGCTTTACGGAGGTATTCCCGGAATCGATAACAAGGTTCATACTGCAAAGATTAAAAATTGAAAAAAAAGAACGGCCTTTTTTCCCTTTTTTGTTTGTAGTTCCTAAATTTGAATTTATATTTGCCCCCGCCTAACAGGCATGGTACCTTAGCTCAGTTGGTAGAGCAACGGACTGAAAATCCGTGTGTCCCTGGTTCGATTCCTGGAGGTACCACTTATAAAATCCACAGTTAACTGATTACGAGTTGATTGTGGATTTTTTCTTTTTCTAGGGTGCTGGTAAGGGTGCTTTTTAATCCAAAAACTACATTCCGGAGACGGGGGTACCCCAAATAATGAAAATCGACCTGGGGTCTAGATCAGGGGTACGTCGGCAGTGTGGCGTACCATTAGGTCCGAAAAACCAAACGGCACTATCCTACAACATAAAATAACCAGCTAACTACCGTTTAAGAGTAGAGGGCTATTATGATCAAAATCATAGGATTGGATTTGATCAGCCCTTAATTTTATAGATCAATGCAACGTTACGCGGATTACAAACCCTAACCCCTGGAGTCATGTCTAACATATCCCTCCCTATTCTTTTTGGTGTCCCGTGCCTCGTTTGCTTTTGGGTCAACCTTTGGGCCTCCGTCCCCATTAATTACTATTTATTAGAGATTGCTATTAATTGGGACGCCATTTCTGCGATTGGTGAATCGCTTGGTGCGGTAGCCGTCGTCGTGTCTCTAGTATACTTAGGCCGCCAATTATCGCATAACACCGAAATGATACGTGTTGCTGTAGCCACTGAAACTTTGGAAATAGACCATACCATTATCTTACCAATTATAGAAAGTGAAGAATTCGCAGAAATCTGGCTGAAAGGTGATCACCGGCTAAATGAGTTAAGCGAAGCGAATATGCAACGGCTGTTGATATTCGAGCGACGGGCGTTCACCCTATGGCACCATAATTTTCAGCTACGCAGTCAAAAATTTGTATCGGATGATACTTGGTACTACCAGAATGGGATGATTCAATTTCTTAGCCACCGCGAGGCAGTTCGCCAAGCATGGAGCATATTCAAAGTTACTTATGAGCCTCCTTTTCAAGAATACGTGGACGAACAATTTCGGATCGCTAGGGATGCGTTGAGAGAATAAAACCGTCTGTTTCTGGCCGAGTACCATCATTGGCAATTATCATAAGATTTGACGGATAGTTCCTTTTGATAGTTTAATAACAGGCGTATTTATAGGGTTATAATCAGTTGCTTTCGGTAAATTGGAATTAATAATGATAAATTATAAGTGTGGTACTGGAAGTACCACTTAGAATACTAAACCCGCTCCCTAGAGCGGGTTTTATGTTTTTAAGGTTCTTGTTAGTGTTTTACGGAATCGTGCACTTCACTAAAATATGAACAACTTTAGGAATAAATCTCCTGAATGTCCGCTTTGTATTTCTCCCGTATCACCCGTCTTTTAAGCTTTAAAGTAGGGGTAAGTTCGGCTTCAGAATTGTCTGGGTGTACTGGTAACCATGCAGAAGTGACCAGGCGAAATTTCTTTATTTGCTCAATATGACTGAATTCCGGATTGTATTGATCGATCACTTTTTGAAATTTCCTGATAATTCTTTCCTGCTTAACCATGTCTTCCAGATTGGTCCACTTAATACTTTTGTGCATACACCAGTTCTTTAACCCATCCTCTGATGGAACAATGAGCGCAGAAACAAATTTCTGTTTATCACCAATGACCATGATCTGATCTATAACAAAGCTTTCTTTTATCCTGTTTTCAATAGGAGCCGGTGCCACATACTTTCCGCCGGAAGTTTTTAGTAACTCTTTCTTTCTGTCTGTTATTTTTAAAAAATCCTTACCATTCGGACCTTTAACCAATTTTCCAATATCTCCGGTGCAAAACCATTTTCTACCATCTATTTCTTTGAATACCCCAGCATTGATCTCCGGTTTTTTGTAATAGCCCGACATTACATTGGGGCCTATAGCAAGTATTTCCCCTTCATCGTCATTATATTCACCAGACGTTTTATCAATGTATAAGTCTACACCGTTTATAGCATAACCTACCGTACCCATTATTGCTCCACCGGGCTCCATGCCATTCACCGTTAAGGTTGGGGAAGTTTCCGTTAATCCATATGCCTCCCGAACATTGATTCCTGCAGCGCAAAAAACTCGTATTATCTTCAAAGGGCAAGGCGCGGCGCCGGTTATTATAAACCGTACATTGCCGCCTAAGGCCGCCCTCCATTTACTGAAAATCAGTTTATCTGCAATACGCCATTTTAGTTTACCCACAGGAGATAGTTTTTGATCCAGTTCAAAATCATCTGTTAAACGAAGTGCCCAAAAGAAGAGCACCTTTTTTAATCCTTTTAGGGCCAGGCCCTTGTTATAGATGGCTTCATATATTTTTTCAAGCAGTCTTGGAACGGTCGTAAAACCTACCGGTTTCACTGATGCCAAATCACCTTCAGGACCACTCAGATTATCTGTGCCACAAAAATAGATGGAAGTGCCCCTATAAAACCATGCGAATGAAACCGCTCTTTCGTAAATATGGCACAGCGGCAGAAAACTCAGCACCTTTTCCCCTGCATCCACAGACAAAAAGTTTGAGGTCTCCACAATGACATGCATAATGTTGCTATGCGTTAACATAACCCCTTTAGGGTCACCGGTAGTTCCGGAGGTATAAATAATTGTAGCAAGATCTTCCCCGGTAATTTGTTTCTTTATTTCCTCAAGCTTGTCTAATCCTTCCCTATCCAATATCTCTTCCCAGAATGGCCTTCCTGCAACCCTGTCAAAAGTGTAAAGGTTCTTTAAACCCGGTACATTTTTCCCTGCAGCCAACAGTTTGTCATAAAGATCGAGTCCTCCGCAAAAAGCTGCCTTTACTTCCGCTTCATTTAAGATATATTCAAACTCTGAAATACTAATGGTAGGGTACAACGGAATACTCACCAGTCCGGCCATTTGTAAGGCGAAATCCATAATTACCCATTCGGGCCTGTTCTTATAGATTACCAGTGCCACCTTATCCCCGGGCTTAAACCCAAGTTTCAACAATCCAGACGCGGCCTGTTCTGCATAATTTTTTACATCCTCTGTGCTGTACGACTTCCAATTACCATTGGCATCGCGGGCACTCATAGAAGCTTCAAGCGGATTGTTTTTTAATTGGTTGTACAGAAGATCAAAAAGTCTGGTCATGGTCTTTATCTTTGCGGTTGGTACTGTTAATCAAGGGTATTCACTTAAATTACAATAATTACTCGAACATCAGACTAATAAATTCTGCCACACAGGCCGGTTTATCAGACCCATCAATCTCCACCACGCTATTCCAGGTAATTTTCAATCCCCTGTCCCCATAGTTTTCAATTTTTTGAATGGTGCATACCAGCCTGAGTTTGCTGTCTACCAGAACGGGACTCGGAAAGCGTACCCTGTTCAGCCCATAATTGACTCCCATTTTAGCAGACTTCACCTTTACAACATCCTGTAACAACTTCGATAAGAGTGCAAGGGACATAAACCCATGAGCAACCGGCTTTTTAAAAGGCGAATGTTTTTCTGCCTTTTTAACATCTATGTGTATCCATTGGAAATCCATAGTAGCCTTTGCAAAGTCATTGATCATATCCTGGGTTACCGTTAACCAGTCTCCCGTTGGCAGTGTTTGACCTTCCAATACCCGAAACGATTCAAAATTCTCTAATTCCAGTTTGGCCATTGTCTTAATTATCTTGAAGTTCCTCCATCTATGGTAAGGCATATGCCCGAAACAAAACGTGCTTCGTCTGAAGCAAGGTACAAATAGCCATAAGCGATATCAATAGGCTCTGCTACGGTGCGCAAAGGGATACTCTCCTTGATCTTTGCAAAATGTTCTGCTGGAATCTTGTCTACCATATCGGTCATTGTAAAACCGGGGGCAATAGCATTGGCCGTGATGCCATGCTTGCCAAATTCCATGGTCCAGGTTTTAGCCATGGCAATAACACCGGCCTTGGTGGCCGCATAATTCGTCTGACCAAAATTCCCCCTTAAACCCACATTTGAGGCGGCACTCACTATTCTGCCATATTTATTCGCCTTCATGTAGGGGACCACTGCCTGGGTGCAGATAAACACCCCTTTGAGATTAACATCTATGACGGCATCCCATTCTTCCAAACTCATTTTTTCGAGCGTTCTGTCTCTTGTGATTCCTGCATTGTTGATAAGGATATCTATTTTGCCATATTTAGCATTCATCCGCTTAAAAAGACCTTCTACGGCTCCTTTATCTGTTACCGAAATCTGATGGTATTCTGCTTTGCCTCCGGCATCCTTTATGCCATCTGCGACCTGCTGCCCCTGGGGTAACAGGTCCATAATAATTACGGTAGCCCCTTCTTTTGCAAATAGCTCAGATACGGCCTGGCCTATTCCTCGGGCTCCCCCGGTAATGATGGCTATTTTGTCTTTAAGTCTCATTCAATATTGTACTTTAATTAGATGTTTTATGTCTTTATTCGGGAGAAAACTTCCCTACACTTCTATAACCAATTTTCCACGAACCTTTCTCTTCATTATCTCTTCCAGTGCCTTGGAGGTATCTTTCAGTTTATAGGTTTTATGGATATGGGGTCTTAACCTTCCTGCATCATACCAATTCATCAAGGTCTTTGTATTCTCCATATTTTGCTTTGGATTTCTCATTGCAAAATCGCCCCAAAAAACCCCAACTAGAGAAGCCGACTTTAATAACGGCAGGTTTAATGGCATTTTTGGAATGGTCCCGGAGGCGAAACCAACGATCAGAAATCTGCCTTCCCAGGCTATTCCTCTAAATGCTGCCTCCGAATACTCTCCACCAACCGGATCATATATGACATCTGCCCCCTTGTTACCGGTCAGATTTTTTATCTCAGATTTTAAGTCTTCCTTGGAATAATTGATGGTATGATCAGCACCATATTCCCGACATAATTGCAATTTTTCTTCCGAAGACGCGGCTGCAATCACTTTGGCTCCCATTAATTTTCCCAACTCCACGGCTGCCAGACCCACACCCCCCGATGCTCCCAGCACTAAGAGCGTTTCACCTTCCGTAAGTTTAGCGCGGTCCTTAAGGGCATGATAGGAAGTGCCATAAGCTACCATAAAAGATGCTGCTACAGGAAAGTCCATTTTTGCTGATTTCAGGAAACACGTATTCGCAGGTACTACTACTTCCTCGGCAAAACCTCCATTCAAGACAAATCCGATTACCTCATCGCCCACCGCAAGATGTTTTACCCCTTCCCCAACTTCTTTGACAATCCCGGCTACGTCGCTTCCAGGTGTAAAGGGTAGTTCTGGTTTAAACTGGTATAATCCCTGGATAATAAGTGTATCAGGAAAGTTAATTCCGCATGCCTTTACCGAAACCAAAACTTCTTTTGCCTTAGGGGTTAAACCCGGCATTTCCTCCAAAACCAGCGCTGCCGGCGGTCCAAATTCTTTACAGCGGATTGCTTTCATCCTCTATTACTTTTAATACAAGTTTGCCTAATTTATCACCGGAAAATAACCTTTTATAGGTTTGTGGAAAATTCTCTATCCCTTCATAAATATCCTCCCTGCTTTTCAATTTCCCTTCTGCCATCCATCTGCCCATGTTCATGGCAGCCTCCGCGTACTTTTTGGCATAATCGAAAACGACCATTCCCTGCATGGTTGCACGGTTCACCAAAAGCGAAAGGTAGTTGCTGGGCCCTTTTATGGCCATTTTGCTATTGTACTGTGATATGGCGCCACAGATCACGATCCTTGCGTGCAGCCTCAATAGGCTCAGGGCAATATCCAGTATTTCACCTCCTACATTGTCAAAATAAACATCCAGGCCTTTAGGACATTCTTCTTTTAATCTTTGACGTACATTCTCGTTCTTATAATCGATAGCTCCATCAAAACCCAGCTCCTCCAACAAGTATTTGCATTTGTCTGCTCCCCCGGCAATCCCGATTACCTTGCAGCCTTTGATCTTGGCAATTTGCCCTGCGATACTGCCAACAGCTCCGGCAGCACCTGATATCACTACAACATCCCCTTCTTTGATCTTCCCTACCTCCAGAATACCGAAATAGGCCGTCATTCCCGTCATACCAAGTACACTTAAATAGGTTGGGAGTGGTGCCAGCTTGGGGTCTATAATACGCAAATCCTTGCCATCTGAAACTGCATATTGTTGCACCCCTCCAAATCCAGCAACATAATCCCCTACATTGAAGTTCGGACTATTGTTGACCGCTGCCACTTCCCCTACGGCACCTGCCCGCATTACCGAACCAATGGCCATTGGTTCAATATAGGATTTGGAATCATTCATCCAACCCCGCATCGCAGGGTCCAAGGAAACATAGTGTTGTTTCACCAGGATTTCCCCATCCTTTAATTCCGTTATCGGGTTGATCTCTAATGACCAGGTAGATGCATCTGCTTCACCTACCGGTCTTTTTACAAATTTCAGTTGTTTGTTCATAGTCTTTATATTCTATTGTAATGATGTTCCTCCATCTAATATGAGGGTTTGTCCGGTCATATATTTTGAATTATCCGAGGCAAGCCAGGCCACGGCTTCTGCAATTTCATCAGGTTCGCCAAACCTATCCATGGGAATCAGTCTTTTTAAGGTTTCCTCCATATCGGGTCTGCCTGCCAGTAATTTATCTAAAAGGGACGAATGGGTATAGCCGGGACATACTGCATTGATCCTGATATTCTTGCGACCATATTCAAGAGCCGCTGACTTGGTCATCCCTACCACCGCAAATTTACTGGCACTGTACGACAGGTTGTTTCCGGAAGGTTTTAAGCCGGCCAAAGAAGCTATATTAATGATGTTGCCATGTCCCTGCTTCATCATTTGTTGCAAAGCTACTTTCATGCAATAAAAAACGCCCGTCTGATTCACCGCAATAACATTGTCCCAATCTTCAAGAGTATGCTCAGCGGTCTTTTTTAGGTTTTTGCCACCAATTCCTGCATTATTGACCATAACGTCTAAGGTGCCATGCTCTTTAATTGTGCTGCGTATTAACGATTCTACCTCTTCAAACCTGGATACATCGGCCTGGAAAGCAATCGCTTTCCCTCCTGCTTTTTTTATGGCGTCCGCTACCTTTTCGGCGTTTTCAGAATTTATATCCGATACGATGACCAGGGCCTTGTGTTTGGCCAACAAAATAGCCGTTGCTGCCCCAATGCCACTTCCAGCACCGGTAATGATAACTACTTTGTTTTCTAATTGCATATGGATTAATATAATTCGTCTATCTTATTTTTCTGAATGGCCTGCCAGGCCGTATTACAGAGCAAGGCAGAAACGTTGTTCAAGTCGGCAAAGCGAGGGTCTGCTGTATGGCCATGCTTAAACCTGTAATAGATCTGTTGCGCAATAACCGCAATTTTAAAAAGGCCATAAGCAAAATAGAACGTAAGGTTTTGAACGTCCCTGCCACTTTTGAGGGCATATTGATGCACAATTTCTGTTCTGCTTGGGTTGCCAGCCATTGTGGTTGGCGATGGAAGCCCCTTCTTCATAAAATCCGCATCTGCTGCGGTGGTCCAATACCCAAGGGAAGTACCAAGATCCATCAATGGATCTCCCAAGGTACACATTTCCCAATCGAGTATTGCCGCTATTTTTTTCCATTGATCATCAACAAATACCACATTGTCGTACTTATAGTCATTATGGATAAGGCTGTACTTATATTTTTGAGGTTGGTGGCTTTCCATCCACGCCATGACCTTATGGGCAGCCGGAACTTCTTCCGTTGCGGCGGCCAGGTACTGTTTGCCCCAGTTCTGAACCTGCCGTTCTACATAGCCTTCAGGTTTGCCCAATGATTCTAGTCCGGCCGCTTTATAGTCCACCTCATGCAGTTCCACAAAAGCATCTAACCATGTACCTGCAATGGTTTTGAATTCATCAGCAGGAATCTTGCGATCCCTGGCCTCGTTGGCTGTCAGTATAATCCCATCAACCTTATTCATCAAATAAAATGGAGCCCCTATAATCGCCACATCTTCCGAATAGGCATAGGGCCTTGGTGTCTTATCAAATACGGTATGCAGGTTATGGAGCACTTTAAATTCCCTGCCCATATTATGGCCCCGTTTTGGGGCTGCAAAGGGAGGTCTGCGCAATACGTATTCCTTTCCTTCCATTTTTAGTAAATAGGTAAGATTGGAGTATCCATGGTAAAATTGCCGTACGATCAATTCGCTTTTTTCATCCCGGATCAAACCGTGTTGCAACAGAAACTTTTTCAAGTTTTGTTCATGAAGTTCTTCTCCTTTGCGAACGGTTCTGGTTGCTTCCTTTTCCGGCATTTTTATGCTTCTGTGTATTTTTTTATGGTATTTTTTCCCAACTGGCTCAGGTGAACCTCATCCGGGCCATCAGCCAATCTCAAAGTTCTGGCGGCGGCATAGAAATGGGCCAATGGGGTATCTCCACTAACCCCCTTACCTCCCATGATCTGAATGGCCCTGTCTATGACTTTAAGTGCCATGTTGGGAGCAACGATCTTGATCATGGCAATCAGGTCTCTGGCTTCCTTATTACCAACCTTGTCCATTTTATCCGCTGCAGAAAGCACCAGAAGGCGTGCCTGTTCTATCTCACATCGGGAATGTGCAATTTCCTGACGAATGCTGCTATAGGTATCCAATGATCTGCCAAACGGACTGCGCTCCGTGGCCCTTTGGGACATCAATTCCAGAGCGCGTTGCGCCATCCCTATCAACCGCATGCAATGGTGAATTCTTCCCGGGCCCAATCGGCCCTGGGCTATCTCAAATCCCCTGCCTTCACCCAGGATCAAATTCTTTTTTGGCACCCTTACTTTGTCTAATACAATTTCTGCATGCCCTTCCGGAGAATCATGATATCCAAAAACACTCAATGGCCTGATGACCTCCAATCCCGAGGTATCCATTGGAACTAAGACCATACTGTGCTGCTGGTGGCGAGGGGCATCGAAATTCGTCTTCCCCATCACGATGGCAATCTTGCAATTGGGGTCCATAGCCCCTGATGCCCACCATTTCTTTCCGGTAATCTCATATTCATCCCCATGGGCCACAATAGAAGTTTCAATATTTGTGGCATCTGAGGAAGCCACATCGGGCTCTGTCATTAAAAATGAAGACCTGATAGTACCCTGTAATAAGGGTTGCAACCAACTTTCTTTCTGTTCCGAGCTACCATATTTTGCCAAAACTTCCATGTTTCCGGTGTCGGGCGGACTGCAGTTAAATACTTCAGAAGCCCACTGTATCCTTCCCATTATCTCAGCTAAAGGCGCATAATCCAAATTTGTTAGCCCGGGGCTTAACTCTCCATAACCGACTGGTAAAAACAAATTCCAAAGTCCTTCGGACTTCGCTTTTTCCTTTAGCGCTTCAAGGCCATGCCATCGTTTCCATATATTGGCAGGATCTTTTTGAAAGGCCTCCACTTCTCCCTGAACCGGAACTAAATTCCGGGCAATAAATAGCTTCAGTTTTTCCTGGAGTGCAATGGATCTTTCACTGTATTCAAAATTCATAGTATTCGTTTTTAGTTGTAATCAATCCTTAGCCTGAAATTAAGTAACCACCATCTGCGACATAGACTCCGCCTGTCATATAGGACCCTGCGTCCGATGCCAATAGCATCACTACACCGGCCATTTCTTCGGGAGTGGCAATACGTCCCAATGGAATGGCCTTTGTGAAGCCCGCAACCAACTTATCATTGGTCCATAGGCCTTCACTAAACTTTGTTTTGATGAGTCCCGGACACAGTACATTGGCCCTCACGCCATAACGGCCCCATTCTTTAGCCTGATTCTTGGTGAGCATGATTAAGGCAGCTTTGGTGGCGCTGTACAATCCTAAGCCAAACCCCGGGGTTATTCCCTCAACAGATGAAATATTGATGATGCTGCCCCCGTTCTCTTTCATGTGCGGAAGTGCCAGATTGGAAAGGATCCATGGGGCTTTGACATTAACACTCATAATCTTATCGAAGACCGCCTCATCCGAGTCCTCCAGAGGACCGTAATAAGGGTTTATGGCTGCATTGTTTACCAGGATGTCTAACCTTCCAAAGTGTTCAATGGTCTTGTCAATTAGGGATTTGCGTTGTTCAGGATCGCCAATATGGCATTGATATCCAACGGCTTCAAGGCCCGCTTTGCTAAACTCACTAGCAACTTTGTCTACTGCTTCCTGCTTACGGCTGCTTATCACCACTTTGGCTCCATTTTCTGCCAGTCCCTGGGCTATGGCCTTTCCTATCCCTTTGCTAGATCCGGTGATGATGGCAACTTTTCCGCTTAAGTCAAATTTCGATTTTATAGTATCGGACATAGGTTATTACAGGTATTAATTTGTATATCTTTTCGATGCGCCTACAATGTGATTTATTCTAAGTAAATACCTTTTGATCCTCTGCCATGGTCAAGGCCTGTTTGTCCATCAAAACCTCAGCCAAAGCCTTTGTTTTGGGAATTTCATATTTATAGTAAAATTTCATCGTATGGATCTTGCTGTGGTAGAATTCGGATGAGAATTTAGTCTCCCCCACTAACAATGCCTTCTGGGCTGTTGTCGCTATATCTAACCACAACCAGCCCACGATCATATTCCCAAAAAATTCCATGAATACCGTTGCGTCTGACAAGAAACGTTCATATTCGCCCTTTTTGGCAAACTCCATTAAAAATTGCAGCACATCCTGGGTCAATTTTAAAGTGGCTCCAAGTTTCTCGCCATAGGCTGCCAGCGCCTCAAATTCAGAAGCCTCTATTATACTCTTCATTATTTCGGCGGATAACAATTGCAATGCTTTACCATTGTTCATGGTGATCTTCCTTCCCAGGAGATCCAATGACTGAATGCCTGTAGTGCCTTCATAGATGGAAAAAATACGGATATCCCGATAGTACTGTTGCAGAATGAAATCTGTACAAAAACCGTAGCCCCCAAGGACCTGAAGCCCATTACTGACCGATAGCAATCCCATTTCCGAAGGATAGGTTTTGGCAATAGGCGTCAGCAACTCCAGCAATTGCGAGTATCTTTTCCGTTCTTCCGGATCTGAATGCGTCTGCGACAGATCATGGTATTTGGAAGAAAGCAATACCAAACTCAGGGAACCTTCGGCCACAGCTTTTTGCAGCAAAAGCATTCTCTTTACATCCGGGTGATTTATGATGAGCGTCTGTTCCTGTGCCACATCTTTCTTACCCGTATTGGTAAGGCTCCGCCCCTGGGGTCTTTCCCTTGCGTAAGCCAAAGATGCCTGATACGCCGCCATGGTTATGGCTGCAGCTCCCCTCCCAACGGCTATTCTTGCACCGTTCATCATCAGGAACATATACTTTAGTCCCTGATTAGGCTCCCCAACAAGCCATCCTCTGCAATCATCATTATGTCCGAAGAAAAGATGCGTAGTACAATAGCCTTTTTGGCCCATTTTTTCAAAATCGGCAAAGGTGGTCACATCATTTGAAGTGAGGTTACCATCGGTGGATGGTCTTTTTTTGGGTACCACGAATAACGAAATACCCTTGGTGCCTGCGGGTGCTCCTTTTATACGCGCTAAAACCAGATGTACCACATTTTCAACACCTTTAAAATCGCCTCCGGATATAAATATTTTCTGCCCGGAAATTTTATAGCCGTCTTCGGCTGGTACCGCAGATGTAACAATATCCGACAGGGAACTCCCCGCCTGTGGTTCTGTAAGGCACATTGTACCATTCCAGGCACCAGCAAGCATTTTGGGAACGAATGTTTCATTGATCTCTTTACTGCCAAAATGGACGATAAGCTCCGCAGCCCCCAGGGTGAGCCCCAGATAACCCGGCATATGATTATTCGCCGTCTCCTGAATATAGGCGGAAGCCGTAACTACCGTATTTGGCAATTGCATGCCCCCAATTTCATAATCGAATAACGCGGAAACCAATCCCATTTCGCCTCCTTTTTTCATGTACTCGTTCACCTGCGGATGCACAATGATTTCTCCGTCTTTAAAATGAGCAGGCTGATCGTCCATTTCGCGAAAGAATGGAAACAATTCCCTGTCTGAAAATTCCTTGACCGAGTCAAGAAAAAGCGCTATGGATTCCTGGTCATAGTCCTGGTAGCGACTTTGTTCGAGGACTGTCTGAAGGTCCTGAACATCATACAGTAAAAATTTGAGGGTATCTAAGTCTATATATTGATTTGCCATAGGAAATGGGATTTTAGTTCTTAAAGTAACGATTATTTCAGGCCAAGTTCAAAAGATAGCTTTCATAAGAGGGGGCCCTATAGTAACAATTACTATTTCAAATGCCTGGTGTTATTGTCTTATACAATTGAAAGTCTGGCTGTAATAATGTCCCTCAAGATAGTCATTTCGAATGACATGTACCTCTTAAAATAGATTTGAACAATTGGGTATTTAGAGGGTATTTTATTATTCTCATTCGGGTTACAAAATCAATGGGAAGGGGGTCACTTATATTTTGATTTCCATATTTCATAGAGGCCTTATCTTTGTCCTGATCAGGGTGCTGATAAATTTATTGGATGAACTGAATGGCTGCGAAAAGCGACTTAAAGGAACTGGCAAAACTTTTTTTCAAATTAGGATGTATTTCCTTTGGCGGACCTGCTGCCCATATCGCGATGATGGAAGACGAGGTCGTAAAAAAGAGAAAGTGGATGACCCACGAGCACTTTCTGGACCTTATTGGTGCCACCAATTTGATCCCCGGGCCTAATTCTACCGAAATGACAATGCACTGCGGACACGAACGCGCCGGCTGGAAAGGTTTAGTTATAGCTGGGAGTTGCTTTATTTTCCCGGCCGTGGTCATCACAGCAGTTTTTGCATGGCTGTATCAGCAATATGGACAATTGCCCAATGTAACCCCTTTTATATATGGTATAAAACCTGCGGTGATCGCCATCATTATCATGGCTGCCTACCGCCTTGGAAAAAAGGCCGTAAAAAATGTAGAACTGGCTATCCTTGGAATCGCCACGGTCATTGCGTGTTTCCTTGGTGTTAATGAAATTGCAGCCCTTTTTGGTTGTGGACTTGTGGGTTTAATTATCTACTTCATTAAAAAAAGCAAGGGTACGCTTGGCAGCTTTATTCCTTTCTTGCTTTTTCAGGTGGCCGACCCGATGAAGATTGGGAGTTTAAAAATACTGCTGACCTTTTTAAAAGTAGGGGCCATCTTATACGGGAGTGGCTATGTGCTTTTTGCCTTTCTGGATTCGGAATTGGTGGCTAATGGCTGGCTTAGTAGGCAGGCATTGATAGACGCCATCGCCGTAGGGCAATTTACGCCAGGGCCGGTGTTGTCAACGGCCACATTTATCGGATGGCAAATGAATGGCGTTTACGGTGCCCTGGCAGCTACCCTGGGGATATTCCTCCCTTCCTTCCTCTTTGTACTGATATTAAACCCACTGATCCCAAAAATGCGAAAATCGAAGATCATCGGTGCCTTTTTGGATGCTGTGAATGTTGCAGCCGTAGCCTTGATCGTGGCGGTCTGTATTGAAATGGGAAAGGATACGCTCACGGATTGGCGCACCCTTTTGATAGGGATCATAAGTTTGTTAGTGGTTTTTGTATTTAAAAAACTGAACAGTGCTTTTATTGTCATGGGCTCGGCCCTGCTGGGATATGTCTTGAGCCTGGTATAAACCTTGAAGGTGACTGGACGCTGGTATCGCTTATCGCGTTTATCAAATATAAAAAACCCTTTCGATAGAGATCTTGCCTTTAACCACAGTAATCCAAATTCCCGATAGTGCACCTCGTGCATCAAAAATCCGTATTTTTAATAAGCCAGATTTACACTATTAATTCACAACTATCATGGATATAAGGTATCTCATACAGGAACTCTCCAGAAACCAACAGATTTTTAAGGAACTGCTTAATGGGGCATCTGCCGAGGTCTACACCTGGAAACCAAAACCCGAGAAATGGTGCATGCTCGAAATTATATGCCACCTCCTTGATGAGGAACGGGAAGATTTCCGCGCTCGGACCCAACACGTGCTGGAAGATCCGGCATCTCCTTTTATCCCCATTAACCCCACCGGATGGGTACAGGAACGCGATTATATGCGGCAGGACTTTGAAAAGATGCTGAAAAAATTCTTGCAGGAAAGAGACCAATCCATCTCTTGGTTGCACTCGCTTAAAAATCCGAAATGGGACAACGCCCATATGCATTCTAAATTCGGACCCATGACGGCCGCTATGTTTGCCAATAACTGGGTGGTGCACGACTATCTCCACATCCGGCAGATCCTCAACTTAAAATTTGGATACCTGCAGCAAGCTACGAATGAACCCCTTTCCTATGCGGGGAATTGGTAGTCCCTGATATCCTGAATGTTTCATGGCTTTGTCACCTTGATTTCTTAAAATATCAAAAATAATATACATTTTGTAAAATATATTTGTCTTTATGTATACTATTTTATACATTTGATCTGATCAAAACGCTAAAATCATGAAAAATTACCTGTTTCCGAACCGCTACAAAACCATTTCCGGCTGGGTATTTTATATTTCCCTCGTGGCCGGCTTTTATTGCTGGTCAATGGATTTTTTCGATGAATTCCTGGTGGTCCCGGTACCCGATCTGTTTGGTCAAACAGGCGGTCAAAACGCTATTTTAGACGAACTGTTTACTATAATTATTATAGTGTCTGGCCTTATCCATTGTTTCAGCAAGGAAAAGGTAGAGGACGAGCTCATCAGCAAAATCCGGCTCGACTCCCTGATCTGGTCGCTCTATGTAAATTACGGATTGGTTATTTTAGCCACCATATTTATTTATGAATTTCTATATTTTACCGCACTAGTTTATAACCTCTTTACCATCTTGTTGTTTTTTAATTTCAAGCTGCGCTATAACCTATACAAGCATTATAAATCCTGAGCATGAAGAATACGATGAAACTACATAGGGTAAAACAGAACTTGACACAGGACGATGTGGCTCAGCGCCTTGGAGTTAGCCGGCAAACCATTAATTCTATTGAAAACAACAAATACTTTCCATCCCTGGAATTGGGTTTAAAGTTGGCACGGATCTTTAATTGTAAGGTAGACGAGCTGTTTAGTTTGGATTAATAGGTAGTAAAGCTATTCATTAAGAAGACGATCGCTGTTGTTTTTCCAATTTCCCAAACAAAGCCAGGATAACAAATATGAATCCCAGGATGATCTGAAAAATGGTAAAAACATCGGCATTATCCCGCGTGAAAAAAACATAAATACCATAGCCTATTAAGAATATACCATAGAAGATGATATAATATTTGAAGTGTCGTCTTTTCCTCTCTTCCGGTGCATTTCCCAACTTATTCATACCCCATCCAAGGATGGCCACAACCGCAAATACGATCAACATAATTAATAACCCTTTTGCCATACCTGGAATTTCCTTTCGTAATCAAATCAAATCTAATACAATTATCAGTGACTTCATAAATTGGGAGGCATTGCCCAATTTCATTCCTTTTATCGACCAATTACATACTAAAAACCAAAGTTGTAGGGTGCAACTTGTAATTTTTCATATATTTGAGAACTTGTCCTTTTTGAACAGGATTGAGCCAAAAACATTATGAAAAAACGGGCGCTGAACAAACTTGTGATGCACCCAATTTACGATACTAAAAACCACACATTATGCCAAACGATGAGTACCCGCTAACCGAAGGGAGCAAAAAGAAAGACCTGGAGACGGCCTCAAAATTAGAGCTTATCAAAAACTTGATTTTTGGCGAAAATATACAGGCTTATGAATCAGAGTTTGAACTTCTTAAAAAAGACATCCTCTTAAAGAAAAAAGCCCTGGAAGAGCTCATGGAAGCGGTTCGTACCGACTTGCGCATGTCACTGGATGATGTAGCCACCGATATCAATATCCGCATTACCCAATTGGAAGACCGGCTCGAAACCCGCTTCGAGGACCTGGAAGCCATGCAGTTAGACAAACAAGATTTGGGAGATCTGCTCATTGAACTCGGTGAAAAGATCCGTAAATCCTAGGGCATACGCATGGAAACAAAGTTAGACGAAAAAGACAAGCTGGAACTTCTAAAGGATATCCTCTTCCCGGACGACCGGGAGGCAGTACAGGATATTTCTAAGCGTATCCAATTGTTGGAACATCTCGTCAACGACCAAAAACTATTGGCAGCCAAAGTAGATCCGCTTGTAGACGATAAATTAAATACCTTTACCAAAAACATTCCAAATACTTTAGGGCCGACCATTACGGCCACCCTGAAAAAAGAGATCAAGAACCACAAGGACGATGTAGTAGATGCCCTTTACCCGGTACTGGGAAAGATGGTAAAAAAATATGTGGCCCAGGAGATCAAGATCCTATCTGATAAAATAGACAACCAACTGGGCTTTATTAAAAGGTTTAAGCGCAAGATGCGTTCCTGGTTTGGCGGCCCAACCGAAGAGCAATTGCTGATGCGCGAACTTGCCTCGGCTACCATAGAACAAGTACTGCTTATTGAACGCGATACGGGTATCCTAAAGGCCAGCTACTCAGTTACGAATACCATTGATGAGGAAATGATCTCGGGCATGCTTACGGCCATCAAGGGCTTTGTGGAAGATGCCTTCCACCAAAAAAACCAAAAACTGGAACAAATACAATACGAGCTATACAACATACACCTGCAGAGCTTTGTTACCCATTATGTGGCTGTGGTTATTTCCGGGAATTACCATTTGAAATCCAAGAACAAGCTGCAGGATATCATCTTTAATTTCTACTATAATTTTATGGCCTTGAACCTGGATCTGGTCTTTAAATCCAAAGACCCGGAAAAAGCCGGGAAAGAAGTACGCACCATAGAAAAAGAATTGTTAGAAAAGGAACTGGCAGCAAGTTTCGGTAATGCAAAAATCTAAGAAAGTAGTGATCCTGGGGCATTTTGGGGTAGGAAAAACCTCCCTGATACGCCGGTTTGTTACCGACCAATTCTCAGACAAATACAAAGTTACCATTGGGGTGCATATCACCAAAAAAGTAGTGACCCTGCCTACCGATGATACCATCTCACTAATCTTATGGGATCTGGAAGGCACCGATGCCCTCGAAGAAATCCGCGATGCTTATCTGCTGGGTACCCACGGAATAGTTTTTGTCTTCGATGTAAGCCGCCCCTCCACTTTTCAGCATCTGAATTCCGACCTGAAGATCGTGGCTAAAAAAGTACCAGAACGTCCTTTACTCGTGGTAGGCAACAAAAAAGACCTGGTGCCAGAAGAAGAGCTGACCCAACTATTAGAAAACCACCAGATCTCCTACAACTACCTCACCAGTGCCAAAACAGGCGATACCGTAGAAGATGTATTTATGGAACTTGCAACCTTATTAAATTCAGATGCTTAAGCAATACCTACAAGAATTTGCGAACAAAAACCTGCAGTTTTTACTGGTAGGGAAAGACGGTAAAATCCTTGAAAGCGAACCCTCTTTTTTACCAATCAAAACAGGCGATCTGATCACAGACGTGCATCCTTTTTTTGAAGGGATCGCGGCTTTGGAAGACGAGGACGAATCTGAATTCTCCTTCTATTGTGTGCATTTAGAGGTAGCGTATCAAACCTATGTAACGGACATCCAGAGGTTTCAGAAAAAGGAGGGCTTGCTGATAGTGATCCAGGACCTTACCAAGCATTATGAAACCTACCAGGCAGTGGCCCAGGCAAGGAACGAATCTATTATTAATGAAGAACTTATTGTGTTGAAAAATGCCGAGCTCGAAGAACGGGAACGTTTTAAGAACTTGTTCATACAGAACTTTAGCCACGAACTGCGCAACCCACTTATGAGTAGCATGGCTATTACCCAGATCCTGGGCGATACCCATCTGAATACCGAACAAAAACAACTACTGGATGTGCTGCGCGATTCTAACAGCCATTTGAAATTATTGCTGGAAGATACGCTGAGCATCAGCATGATCGCCTCCGGAAAATTAGAGCTTAAGAGCAGCTTGTTTAACCTCAGTAAATTACTGGAACTAGTATCTTTTACCTACCAGACCAAAGCCAAAGCGAAGGGCCTTAAGTTTACTTTCAAGGCCGATAAACGTGTCCCGGAAATGGTAGAAGGCGACCGGCTTCGGCTTTTCCAGGTGCTCACCAACTTGCTGGACAATGCCATAAAGTACACTCAAACAGGAAGTGTAGAACTGCACATTGCTTTTAACCAACAATGGGCCAACAAGGTACACTTGCACTTTGCGGTAAAGGATACCGGCCCCGGCATTCCTGAAAATAAAAGGGACCTTGTTTTTGAAACCTTTTCCCAACTGGCCTCGCCCAATGCCCAACAGGGAACCGGGCTTGGACTGGCCCTGGTAAAAGGACTGCTCTCCTTGATGGAAAGCGAGATCAAATTAGAGTCGACCCCCGGAACGGGTTCTGTCTTTTCGTTCGACCTGGGGCTAAAAGTACCCTTGCGATCTGCGTTGCAGTCAGCTAAACAACATAAGTCTGATGCCACCTCACGAAAAATAGGAGGCCCGGGCAGGAAATACAAACTGTTGCTGGTAGAGGACGACGAGCGGGTACTTACCGTGCTCTTTAAGATCCTGATGGATACCAAACAATTTTATATCGATGTACTTGATGATGGTGCCGAAGTGCTGGAAGCGGTGATCCAAAATGAATACGACCTCATCCTGATGGACATTAACCTCCCCAATACCCGTGGTGATCAACTCACACAGATTATCCGGGAATTTCCATTTAAAAATGTAAAGCAATTGCCCATTGTTGGGATCACGGCCTATGCATATGAAGACCATATGAAGGCCTATAAAGATGCGGGGATGAATGCAGTATTGGCCAAACCATTCGATAGCGAAGAACTGCTCACAACCCTTTTCTCTTTTTTACGAAAATAAGATACTCCTCTAACCTTTTTTACGACCCTGTTTGATGATCGATTTGTAAGAATTAGATTACTTTAATGTAGTTTGTCGATTAATTTGTACCGTTCATCGAGTATAAAACAAGCCCTTGTAGCATTACTTCCACAGCCCTGTCCACTTTCTATTTTTGAGCGTTTTCCAGAAAGAACAACAAAAGAGTTCTCGAAAAGAAGTGGAAAACGTGACATTAAAAACGAACATACAACTATGGAAGTTCCCTATATAGCAGAAGTTTTATTTATCCTGAGTTGCCTGGTGTTTTTAGTCGCGTTATTCCTTATCATCCCCACCGTATTGGAAGAACGGCGTGTCCGAAAAAGATCGGGGAAACATGTGAAACAATGGCATTTGCCCTACTTACGCCGTAAACGGGCCCTGAAAAAAGCTTGGCGTTCCCTGATAAAAAAAGGACCTTCCTTAGCAGTATACTCCCTTACGGGAACATTATAAACACCCCTATATCACGAAATGAAAAAACGATTAGAAATCTGGCAAGAAGGCCTCTGGGGCCACAGAAAAAAGAAGAGTACGCCTCCCGGGAACTTTAAACAATCCACAGATGATGAGCTTTTTATAGGAGCCGCTTTTTGCAGCGACGTTCCAAACCAGGCAACAGATCCTCTCGAAAAAACAGATCCCACCCCTAAATCCAGATAAGATGCAACTACAACAAAATGAAGATATGACCATGAAAAAGACGTTCGAGAAAATACTGCTGGTATTGTGTATCATAGGATTACTCCTCACCATTTTAAACTGGATCCTATGAAAACAAAAAGCATCTTATTCTCAGTGTTGACGGTACTATTTGTTTTGGCAGGGTATGGATTTACCACTTACACGGAAACGGATAAAGTAACAGAACATAGTGTACGCATAATGCCGGCTGCTATCACTAAATTTTTACCGGCCCTGGTGTTGAAACCGGCCATAGAAGGGACAGAAACAATTGTTGAAGAAAATACAGTAATAACTGCGCCGTTTTTAGGGAATTCCTACACCGCTTTTAAAGAGGCCATTGCCTTTAAGGAATCGCGGGGGAACTATACAAGTATTAATACCCTGGGGTATATGGGAAAATACCAGTTTGGCATTGGCACCCTGGAACTAGTGGGCATTCGTAATGCCGAACGATTCTTGAACAGCCCGGAACTACAGGAAAAAGCATTCGATGCTAATGCTGCCAGGAACAAATGGATATTGAGAAAAGACATAAAGCGCTTTGTGGGTACCACCATCAACGGAATCCGGATCACCGAATCCGGAATGCTGGCAGCGGCCCATTTGGCAGGACCGGGCAATGTAAAAAAATATGTACGCTCTAACGGAGCATACAATGTAGCAGATGCCTATGGCACTGCACTGCAGGATTACCTAACCATCTTTGCGGGCTATGAGGTGGAGGCTATACGTCTTCGCCATGGCCCCAAAGTAGATAATATATAAGATTAATCGTTGCGTTTTTCGTAGTGGTTTGAGTTGGTTGATTACCCTTTGGGCACAGTAAGAGGAGTCTTCTGTGCCCTTTTTTTTATGTCTAATGTAAGCTGCACCAAAGTAAAAAGGGTTATTTTTATAGGTATCGTATTTTATACTAATTAAAAATTCAGCAAATGGATCAGGCATTACAAACTATGATCTCCAATATGCCGGAGAAGACCGGCAAATCCCTTGCCGAATGGAAACAACTGTTAGGCAAAAGACAATTTGCCAAACATTCAGAGGCTGTAAATTTTCTTAAAAAAGAACACGGGGTAACCCATGGGTTTGCCAATACCATTGTTACGCTTTCCAAAGACACCGGAGATTCGCCAGATGACCTGGTATCCAATCAATACAAAGGCAAAGAGAACCTCTTCCCCATCTATGAAAAAATTCATTCCGTGGTAAGTCAACTGGGGCCAGATGTGACCATTACCCCTAAAAAAACCTCGGTGAGTTTTATCCGCAAGAAACAGTTTGCCCTCATTACGCCGGCTACCAAAACACGGGCCGATCTGGGCCTGAAACTGGTTGGAAAGCCACTGACGGACCGACTTGAAAATTCGGGACCTTTTGGCGCCATGTGCACGCATCGGGTACGCCTCGAAGATGCCAACCAGGTAGATGAAGAACTGATAGCCTGGTTAAAAGAAGCATACGAAAAAGCGATTTAACGATCCCTGGGAATATTCATAAAACCGTCCAAAGAAATGGCCAAAAAACCGGAAGCAAAACAATACCTGATCAAAGGACATCCACTGGAATGCCCGGTCTGCAAGAACGACACCTTTTGGATGCGGGAGACCCTTATGAATACGAAGGGTTTGACCTTTTTTAAATTAGAATGGGCCAACCAACAAGCCCAGAATTATGTGTGCAACAATTGTGGATATGTACATTGGTTTTTACAACCCTAAGAATATGAAAATCGAATTTATTGAAAAGGAACTTTAAAATTCAGTTATGTGGATAGATAAACTAGCCCTTTACGATGCCCTGGTAGAAAAGTGCCCTCGATTCAAAAGAAAAGGCAAAACCATGCCCTATACCTCGGCTAATGGTTATATGTTCTCACTACTAAATAAATCTGGGGAATTTGGTATCCGCTTTTCCAAAGAAGTACAGGAACGCTATTTTAATGAGTGGGAAACCACCTATTTTAAATCCTATGGGGCTACCATGAAAGGATACGTACTGATACCGGAACGTATGTGGAGAGATCTCGATACGCTCTCACAATATCTGAATGATAGCTATGACTATGTTATGTCCCTGGAGCCAAAATA
>CALZFZ010000131.1 GCA_945786965.1 uncultured Muriicola sp.
CAGCAAATCCGTACAAGCGCGCGGAAGATCAGGCCTGGCGATACGGTAAGCATCAGTGCCGAACTGACGAACAGGGGTGATGTTGCCGCCGACGAAGTCGCGCAGCTTTATATTCGCGATCTTGTTGGCAACGTGACGCGACCTGTCAAGGAGCTCAAGGGGTTTAAGCGATTTCGCCTCGAACCCGGTCAGACCATTAGCGTCGACTTCGAACTACATACCGATGACCTGGCGTTCTATGGTCGCAACATGCAACTCATAACCGAGCCAGGCGAATTCCATGCCTGGATCGGAGGCAGCTCGGAAACAGAGCTACGGACGGAATTCCGAATCATCGACAGCGACTGATTCCCGGGACAATACGCATGAAACAAAGTACGCGATTTACGACGAAGGTTGCGCTAATTGTCGCGCTCGGCGGATTCCTGATGGGATTCGATGCATCGGTTATCTCCGGTGTCGTCGGCTTTATCGAGACCGATTTCGATCTGACAAAAATTGAGCTTGGCTTTTCTGTTTCGTCACTGGCGCTGACGGCAACGCTGGCCATGATGCTGGCCGGTCCTATCAGTGATCGCATCGGTCGCCGACCCGTGTTGAAGATCGCTGCGGTATTGTTCGCATTGTCTGCGGTCGCTTCAGCAGGTGCGCCGGACTTCATAACGCTTGTTATTGCACGCATGGTTGGTGGCCTCGGTGTAGGCGCTGCGCTGATCATTGCACCGATGTACATCGCCGAAATTGCACCGGCCGCAATCCGGGGCCGCATGGTCTCATTCAACCAGCTCAATATTGTCATCGGCATATCGGCCGCGTTCTTTACCAACTACCTGATACTGACCCTTGGTCAGTCGGATATTGCCTGGGCCGAGTCGCTGCGACTGGGCGAGTGGAACTGGCGTTGGATGCTTGGCATCGAGACCTTGCCGGCCGTCCTGTATTTCTTCGCGCTCCTGATTGTGCCCGAAAGCCCGCGGTGGCTGGCGATGCAGGGGCGGGAGGAAGATGCCCGCGAAGTACTCGAACGCGTTAGCGGTGCGGAACAGGCACGGTTAGATCTGCAGGCCGTAAGAGACAGCATCGAGGCCGAAGCCGAAGTAGGGGGTGTGTCCTTGAAGGCCTTGTTTCATCCATCCATGAAGCTCGTACTGACGATCGGTATATCGGTTGGCATCCTGCAGCAGATTACGGGCATCAATTCCGTCTTCTTTTACTCGCCGATGATATTCGAGCAGTCGGGGATCGGCACAAATGCTGCGTTTATGCAGGCGGTGCTGGTCGGCCTCGTCAACCTTGTCTTTACGGTTGCCGCGATGGCACTGATTGACAAGCTCGGTCGGCGACCGTTGCTGGGGTTCGGCATGACGGGCATTGCTGTTTGCATGCTGACGCTGGCGTATGGGTTCGGCCAAGCGACGTACACGTTGGATCAGGATGCGATCGACAAGCTGCCTGCAGAAATTGAGCGAACACAAATCACAGCGGTCGCCGACACTACCTATGAGAGCGATATCGACTTTCGCGAGGCCCTATCGAAAGCGGTCGGTGCGAACGTATACAAGCAGCACGAATCGGCGCTGGTGAGCAATGCGATTAACATGAACCCATTGCTCATCCTGTTCGCCATACTAGGTTTCGTCGCCAGCTTCGCGATTTCAATCGGGCCGATCATGTGGGTGCTGTTCTCGGAACTGTTTCCGAACAACGTGCGCGGCATGGCAATTTCGTTTGTTGGGCTCATCAATTCCGCCGTCGCGTTTCTCGTTACCTTCATTTTTCCCTGGGAGCTGCAGAACATCGGCAACGCCGGCACATTCCTGATATATGGCATGTTCGCCGTTGTCGGCCTCGTTTTCGTGATGCGCATCCTGCCAGAGACCAAGGGTCGTTCGCTGGAAGAACTTGAACAAATACTCGTAAGGCACTGATATGAAAGTACTTAATAGTCTCGCTATCTTCGCGCTTGCGATCGCCGGGTGTTCTCCAGTGCCCGACCAGACGACTACCGCGATGAAGGTGGATGTCGTAGAGCAGTCCGCAGACGATCTGTTGGCGGGTGAGGTTATGGCCGTGGCGTACTCGGGTTTCCGGGAAGGGCAGCATCCTGATCGTGGAGACGGTGCCGTGAACCCGAGCAGTGACGAGATCCTCGAGGACCTCGAAATACTCCTGGCCCACGACTTCACGCTGATTCGTCTGTATGACGCCAAGGAGAACACGCAAACCACGCTCGAGATTATCGAGAAGCACCAGCTGCCGATAAAGGTACTGCTGGGCATTTGGCTGGATGCAGAGTTCAGCAATCACGAGGGCTGTGCATGGCTCGATGAGCCGATCCCCGATGAGAAGCTCGCCGAGAATGCACTCGAGAATATCGCAGAGGTAGAGCGCGGCATCGCGCTCGCGCAGCAATACAAGGACATCGTCGTTGCCGTCAACGTTGGCAACGAAGCGCTGGTTGAATGGAACGATCACATGGTGCCGCTCGAGAACGTCATCGCCTACGTTCGCGAAGTCAAGGCAGCGATCGAACAGCCCGTGACGGTAGCCGATAATTATGAATGGTGGATACAAGACGGTGCAGCGCTTGCGGCGGAAGTGGATTTCCTCGGCATCCATACCTATCCCGCCTGGGAAGAAAAGACGATCGATGAGGCAATGCCGTACACGATTGAAAATATGGAAGGCGTAGTTAATGCGATACCAGGCAATCCCGTCGCCATATTGGAAGCAGGTTGGGCGAGCGTGGGTATTGAGTTTGGCGAACGCGCCAACGAAGCAGACCAGGCGCGCTATTTTCGCGAATTAGGCGAATGGGCAAAGAAAACCAACACAACCGTGTTTTTCTTCGAGGCATTTGATGAGCCCTGGAAGGGCAATCCCGACAATCCGCTCGGCGCCGAAAAGCACTGGGGCTTGTTTAACGTCGACCGCACACCAAAACAGGTGCTCAAAGAAGCTGCCGCTGTTATAAGCGACGGAGCACCCATGGTGAAAAC
>CALZFZ010000132.1 GCA_945786965.1 uncultured Muriicola sp.
ATGCCAAATAGCTAGGGCTCGCTTTTGCCGACCTGCCTGCTGGCAGGCAGGCGTTAATTTTTCCTGCAAGGCAGGAAACCCAACACTGAGCTTCGCCTCTGTGCCGCGCCGTTCCGAGCGTAGCCAACAGCGCAAGCAAATCATGGCCAGGACCGTTGGCAAGCATTATTAATTAACTATATAAATTGGAAACAGTTATTATGAATTGGGAAGCTATCTCGGCAATAGGTCAAATAGTTGGTGCTTTAGCAGTATTAATTACTTTGATTTATCTAGCAATACAGCTAAAACAAAATACAGCAGCAGTAGCTACATCAACTTATGAAAGCACCATGACTGGCTTTAACGATATTAATGTAGTTGTAGCAAGCCACCCTGAACTTGCCTCTCTACTTGATCGCGGATGCCAAAAACCAGAAACACTTACATCAACAGAAATTGTTCAGTTTAATTTCATTCTTAGATGCTATGCTAATCAATGGTGGAAACTTTACAAGCTTTACAAGAGAGGCAACCTGCCACTTAAAGAATGGAAAATATTTGCGCAAGAAGCTTCTCAATTTTTTGAACAACCTGGTTGCAAACCATTCCGCGATCAGAACTCACTCTTCGCAGATCTTTACTTGGAATTCGACAAATATAACGCTGGAACTATTTCAGATTTCGGCTTTGGACTTGAAAATCAACCTAATGAGTAAGACAATAAATATACAATCCAATTAAAGATTGCATTACGCTTGGTGACAACGGCTATAATTCATCGCGCCCCATGCTTGAAGACCTGCCTGCCGTAGGCAGGAATCATAGCCGAGCTATTATTTTGAAATTAAAGGAATACAGAAATGATGGACAAAGAGAAGAAAGAGGCAATCACTAAGATTGGAAAGCAATTGCAAACAAATCGACTCTACAAAATAGGCGAAATCTTAGTTCTATTTATTTCTGTGTTTGTGTTTATTAAATTGATAACTCCTCTAGTTGGTGATAACCCTATTTTAAAGCAAGCTGTAGTTTGGATGGCGAATATTATAATGTTGATTTTTGTGTGGTTAGGTCTTAAACTTCGTTGTGAAAGCTGGAAAGATTTTGGGCTTGGTTTTAAATCTGTCACCTGGAGCGAAGGCATAAAAATGTTTCTGCTTTCTCTATTGGTTTTTGTTTTGGCAGTAGCAGGTTTCATTGTTGGATCTATTGTCATGGCAAATATTACAGGTATCCCTGAAAATGCCAATATGAGTGGATATGATTATTTGAAAGACAATATTGGAATGCTCATTTTGACATTAGGAGGTGTCTATATTGTATCTTCTTTTGGCGAGGAGGTCATTTATAGAGCTTTCCTGATAAACAGAATCTCAGAACTTGGTCAAAAGACGAAAAAAGCAACAGTCATTGCAATAGTCCTAAGTTCAATTATTTTTGGTCTTGTACATTATGAATGGGGACCCATGGGAATGGTGCAAACAGGATTTATGGGATTAGCTTTAGCCATTTGCTATATCAAATTAAAAAAGAGACTTTGGATTTTAATTTTAGCGCATGCATATATGGATACTATCCTTATAGTGCAAATGTATCTGGCAAGCAATTAGCACAACAAAGGATTAATAAATGAATAAGCACCTGAAATTTATTACTTACTTTTTTATAGTTATAGGGTATGGATGTTCAATAACTACAAAACAACCATTAATACAAGATGTAATAGGAACTCACCCATTAGATTCAAATCAAATATGGTTAACACACGAGCATATTTTAGTAGATTTTATAGGAGCAGACAGCATAAAGCCTAATAGTTGGAACCATGATTCAATACTTAAAGTAGTAATGCCTTATTTCGAAGAGCTTAAAGAATTTAATGTAAATTATTTTGTTGACGCCACGCCTAATTACTTGGGAAGAGATGTATTACTTCTTGAAAAAATTGCTAATAAAACAGGTATTAGGATCATCACAAATACTGGTCTTTATGGTGCTCGCAATAATAAATTTATCCCTAAATACGTTCAAAAAATAACAGCAGAAGATCTTGCCGAAAAGTGGATTAATGAATATCGGAATGGGATAGATAAAACTACGATTAGACCAGGCTTTATAAAGATTGGTGTTGATACCTCTGATACCTTAAATACTATACATCAGAAGTTAGTAAAAGCTGCCGCCTTAACCAATTTAAAAACAGGGTTAGCTATAGCATCACACACCGGAAAAGCGATAGGTTTATGGCCACAATTGAACATTCTTAAAGAAATGGGAGTTTCACCAGAGTCTTTTATTTGGGTACATGCCCAAGAAGAAAATAATAATGACAATTATCTTAAAGCTGCCGATATGGGATGCTGGATAAGTCTTGATGGATTAGGCTGGGATCTGGAAAAACATGTTGAAAAAATAGTATTTGCAAAAAGAAATGGAATTTTAGATAGAATCTTAATTTCACACGATTCTGGTTGGTATGATCCGCAAAAGGAAAATCAAACTATCAGACCATATACAAATATTTTCACGAAACTCTATCCAGAGCTAAGATCACATGGATTCACAGATGATGAATTTAAATTATTGATTACTGTCAATCCGTCTAAAGCATTCTCGATAGAAATCAGTAACTACCCTTCATTTAAAAATGATAAATAATTGCGAAGCATAACAATGTGTAAAATTAATAGTCGTGACAGGGCTAATGCAAAAGTTTATACATTGGCTTAAATAATTAGCGGTTTATTCGGTTGGCGATGCGAGACCGACTACTAATCTTAAACGTACCGTTATGAACAATCATAATAAAACCCTACATTTGCATAATATTTAAATTTTTTAATCATGAGTAACGGAACAGTAAAATTTTTCAATAATTCTAAAGGATTTGGATTCATCACTCCAGAAGAAGATGGCAAAGATGTATTTGTACATGCGAATGGACTAATTGATGAAATCAATGAAGGGGACAAAGTAAGCTACGATGTAGAAGAAGGCCCAAAAGGATTGAACGCAATAAATGTCAAAGTAGTTTAACCGATTACTTTTCAACTTATTTTTGTAATAAAAGCCTATCAATTATGATAGGCTTTTATTATTTGTGATATTAATTAAAAAATCTGTGCATAACATTGTATCTGGTTCATGCGTGCTTTAGAACGAAATTTAAAACTATTATATTTAATATCTTATTTGACTAGCTTAAAATCCTATACGAGACCATTATAATGCATTTATAAACTTTATTTTGAATAAGTTATTTACCATTTTACTGTTAACATCTGGCGTGACATTATTCTCGCAATCGAATGAGATAATAGGAGAATATTATCTTAAGCTTGAAGCAGAAAAACAAGTAATCGAATACAAGCTGATTCTTATTCAAGACGGAACTTTTACATTTCATTCCTATACAGATCGTAAAGTGCAAATTCCGTCAATAACCCATAAATACGGAAAAGGGAATTGGAGTGCTGACGGCAAAATTGTTTCATTTTTTACGGACAATGAAAAGGCCTTTGATGAAAAACATACGCTGGACTTCAGTAATTCCAGAGCAAGATTTATAACAAAACCCTCTCGGGACAAGACTGACCGAATAATCAAAAAAAGACTTCAGTTTTTCGAATCCGAAATCTTTTGGATCAAAGGAATTGAGATTTTTAAAATATAAAAACGCAAGACGTTAGCCTTCATCCCGAAATTCCGATAGTTATCAGGAGGGAGGGACCAACCATAACCAATGCTAGAAAGACACAATGGTCTCAGGTCACATGCTGACATAGACTAATTTTTCCCTATTTTAGTCTCTCATGTTAGGAAAATTGAACAACATAATTCTCTGCCTTTGTTTGTGTGGCATATCTTTTCATATTTCTGCACAACAGTATGGCTATATTCAATACAATTCTGGCTCCGGAGCCCCATTTGACCAGGTTTCCACTGTACTTCAGGATCAGGAGGGCTTCATTTGGATTGGCAGCCAAAATGGTTTGTATCGATTTGATGGAATCCATTTTGACGTTTATAGCATGCATACCAAGAGTCAATTCATTCATCAGATTCATGAACGTGAAGATCACCTGCTGTTTGTAAATGATATGGGGATCTATCAAATTGACGATTTGCTTTACCAGCCTAAGGTAGTTCCGTTACTAGAAGGCACAATTAATGAAACAGAAGGGCTTCCTTTTTATCCTAACGATTTTGCTATGGGTAAAGATCAGGATATCTGGCTTACTCAATCCAATCACAGCATTGGGAGGCTGCAGCAAGGAGATTTCAAAACCTATCGGTTTTCCAAAACGGATGAAGCACAAAAGCTTGCGATACATGAAGACTCCAAGGGAGGCATTTGGGTGCTGAGTCCATTGGATGGTTTATTCTACTTTGATAAAACCACGAATACTTTTGAAAAAAAGCTGACTATTAAAAATGGGAATGCCTTATTAATTCACAAAGATTACCTTCTGGTGGGAAGCGATGCACTTCATGTCTATACCATTCAGGGAAATAATCCACAGCCAATTAAAACGATTGAGTTGGATGATGACCTAATTACTGCGATGCATGCGGATCAAAATGATCAATACATCATCGGGACCAGGAAAGGGAAGTTATTTATAGTATCTGATTTAAACGATCCTCCTCAAACTATATATGGAGCCAATGAAGCTCATAGGGTGGAAGAATTGGATTTTGGACCTATCTATGAAATTTATGTAACTACGGATAGCAAAAGTAACAACGATAAGCTTTGGGTTGGTTCGGAAACCGGACTTTGGTTGCTCCAACAACGCTTTTTCAAAACCGTTAAGAATTTACCCATGAATAATCCCATCGTTATTGCCTTGGGCAATGAAGGGAAAGCCTGGGCACCCATTAATTATTTATATGAAATTTCTCCCGATGAAGATGAATTCACTGCCGAGCCCATCTATGATAATTTACAAGCTAATGCAGTTGCTCAGGACAAAGCCGGATTCCTCTGGGTGACGACGACTACGCCAAAAGTTGAATTATTAAAATATGCCAATAACAACATCGTTAAACGATATGATGATTTCCATGACCGAGGAGAGGCCATTTTCAATCTTTATCCAGACAGTAAAGGGAACCTTTGGTTTTGCCAGGCCCCTTTGAATAAACCCATTATTGGCATTGCAAAGATCAATGCAAAAGGGGAAATCAAGTATTACGATGAGACCAAAGGTTTTTCCAGTAGGGTTCTCGCAATCAAAGAAAGTGCCCGGGGCGAAATATATGCCGTAGGTATCGGTGAAGAAAGTTATTTGTATCGCTTTGATCCAGAGCAAGATTTATTTGTGAACCTTAGCCCTACCCTTCCTTTTACAGCGATGCTCAATTTTGAAGCCCATGATCTGACTATTGACGATCGCGGTGTCGTATGGTTAGCTACTACAGATGGCTTGCTTCGCTACGACACTGAAAAAATTACACTAATCCAAAATGATATCTTAGGTCAAGAAGAGGTGAGAGGAGTAACGCATTATTCCAATAATAATATTTGGGTCTCCACTGCCACTAAAGGTCTGGTTTTTCACCAACAAAATACGTCCACCATTTTAGGTGAAACAGAAGGTTTACCAGCAGTTATAAGTGCTTACCGATGTATCACTACAGATGCTCAGGGACGCCTTTGGGCAGGTACGGCAGAAGGCCTGGTATACTCACGCATATCGGCAGCTACCCTTCCCTATTCCAATCCGCCAAGGATTAGAAAGATCATGATCAATCAAAAGGAAATGACCGAAGGCTTTAATGAGGTGTTAGAAATAAAAGAAAGTCAGGAGCTTACTTTGTACTTTACGAATTTATCCTTTCCTGCCAGAAATGTTCAATACCAATACAGACTGCTTCCCAAAGAAGATAGACATATTATGTTGGAAGAACAGCTCTGGCAATCCAATGGAAATAACAATGCGCTATTGCTACCCCAAATTGAAACAGGTAATTACTTCCTGGAAATACGAGCCAGACAACCTGGAGGCTACCAATGGAGTAAGCCTTTGGAAATTCAGTTAAAAGTATTTCTGCCCTTGTATTTGAAAACCTGGTTTATTTATAGTTCAATTGGCCTGCTGGTTTTATTTATCTCGTATTATTTTCGTTTTTATGTAAAACGGCGTTTCAACAGATTACAAAAAGTCTTGAAATACTCCAATGAAAAGTTAGCAATAAAAGAAGCACAACTCCATCAGAAGATTCGAGAATTTAAAGAGCAGCAAGAAGAATTGGATAATGCAACTTCGAATATCCACACCCTTGAACTATTTATCAAAGAAATTCCCAAAAAGGCATCCTGGAACGACATCATCACTGCCATGGGCAAAGCCGTTAACCAATCTTCAGATATACACGCTTTTGAAATTGCATTTAAGGAAAAAAATGAAATCGTCCACAAGGGTTTTTCCAACCAGGAACGAAGTGGATATACCTTTAGAAGCAAATCCTTCAACCCTAAAACCAGTTTAACATGCTGGGCTATGGCCAACAATCGGGAAGTCTTAATCAATGACTTCAATAAGGAGCATACAATGTACATTGCAGAAAAGGCTGCCTACCGTTTTAGTTCCTTATTGTTTATTCCTTTTACTTTAGAGAATGATCAGCCGGTGGTATTATGCGCTTACAGTATCGAGAAAAATCAGTTCGATCCTAATGATTTAGTTATGTTTAGAATTTTAGCCCAATTTATCTACTTTTCCATTCGCGAGGAAATAACGAAAGAGGTATGAAGTATCAATGGTTTCTCATATCGATCTTGTTTTTGTTTGGGGGAAATAACCTACAGGCCTTTGCCGAAAGTGATACTCTTACCGTAGGGATTTACCATAATCCACCCTTTGTAATAAAAACGGAAGATGGTGGTTTTGAAGGCTTGAGTATCGAATTATGGGAGAATATAGCACAGTCTGCCGATCTGACTTTCCGTTATGAACTATATTCAGATTTCATCGGTATTTTAAAAAAACTTGAGTACCAGGAAATCGATCTAACCATTAACCCA
>CALZFZ010000133.1 GCA_945786965.1 uncultured Muriicola sp.
AATAACGAAGCGATCTTTTTTGGATATAAAAACCTTCGTACTTCCTCATTTTTTCCTGCAGACGTGCGTAGTCTTCTTTAGAAAGCTGAGGGACAAGTACAGAGGGAAGACGTGGCGAATACACCCTTGCCTTCTTTAATTTATCGGTAAACTTAGTTTTGTCAATACCCAGCAGTGAACAAAATTCAAGCGTATCCAGGGGCTTTACTTCTCTTGGAATGACCATCACATCGTACGCCGGTTGATTGGCTACCAGTAGTTCACCATTTCTGTCATAAATATAACCTCGTTCAGGATAATCGTATATGGCCTTAATGGCGGTATCTTCCAAAATCTGGGTAGAGGAAGAACTAAAGATCTGTAAATAGGATAGCCTGCCAATAAAGGTGAAGCCAATGATCACAATGATGGAAGAAAGTAAAATTTTTTTCATTCTTTCTCTGCACTAAAAAGTGATGTAATTAAAACACATAGTAAGAGGGATCCTATGCTTGTAAATACTATTTTTTTCAAAAGTAAGAGCAAATGGTCCAAACTAAAAATTTCGAGCAAAAAGAAAATAGTATGATGCCCTATTATTAGAAACGCTAAAAATGTAATTTGTTGTGCCTTAGTAGTATTGGTTAATTTAAAACTTTGAAATTCAAAGTTTACACCAAAGACGAACCGCATAATTGCTGGCCGCAAATAGGCCATGGTTATACATGCTATGGTATGAAAGGCGAGGGTGTCTGAAAAAACATCAATGGTGAACCCCAGCAAGAAGCTTATCAAAATAAAAACACCTCGGCGCTGCTTGATAGGATACCAATACAAGAAAAGAATATATATCATAGGGTTGATAAACCCCATAAAATTGAGTTTATTAAATACCAATACCTGCGCCAGTACCAGGAGCAAAAATCGCAGGGCATTTATGAGATATACATTATTGGTCATTACTTATCTTTTCTTCCAAACTTCGTATTTCAGCAGCATTCTCATTTCTGATAATGTACACCTGTTTAATATTAGTCATGTCGTTGAACAATGCCACTTCAATATTGTAAAAACTTTGGGAAGTCGTAAGGTCGAACTTCTTTATAGTTCCAATAGGAATGTTTTCTGGAAAGATGCTAGACATGGCCCCTGTTACAATAGTGTCGCCAATGTTTAATGGCACCATTCTGGGGATATCTTCTAATTGCACCACATCGAACCGATTAGTGTCCCACTTTAACGAGCCAAAATTATTAGTGTTCTTGATCTTCGCATTGATGTTCGATTTAGTGTTCAATAGGCTTTGCACCGCTGCAAATTTCGTGGTGGTGTGTTCTACGATCCCTAGAATTCCCTGGGAAGTAATGACCCCCATATCTTGTTCTAAACCATCTCGGGAGCCTTTGTTGATGGTAATATAATTGTTGCGAAGCGAATAGCTATTCTTTATGATCTTCGCGGGAATGATCTGAAAAGTAAAGGAATCTAATTCCTGAGATGCTATTTCTTTTACTTCGTCATTGAACAACAGTGAACGTAATTTAGTGTTCTCTTCTACTAATTTATTGTTCTCTTCCCTAAGGTCAAAATAGTCTGTAATATTCGATTCTGTATTATAAATACTGCCTGATACCCAATTGGCAGAATTAAAAAAACGAGCTCTGTGGTAGGAATGAGATTGAATACTCAGGCTCATTCCCACAAGTAATAAGAAAAGATAAAGCAACGTGGTCTTGTTGCGAAGGATGAAGTTGATAATCTGCTGCATTCACTTTATCTATTGGATGCTCTCATCTACTTCATGAAAGAACCTCTAAGACCCGTTAACGGATCATATTGAGGAACTATTTGATGAGAATACTTTTGTAGCGTTCTAAATTTTTAAGAGCAATACCGGTACCTCTAACAACAGCCCTCAATGGATCTTCTGCAATATACACAGGTAGATCTGTTTTTTGAGAAAGTCTTCGGTCCAGGCCTCTTAGCATAGATCCTCCACCGGCAAGGTAGATCCCTGTATTGTAAATATCCGCGGCTAGTTCTGGAGGAGTTTGTGACAAGGTTTCCATAACAGCATCCTCTACACGTAAAATAGACTTGTCTAAAGCCTTCGCGATCTCCCGATACGAAATGGATACTTGTTTTGGCTTTCCTGTTAAAAGGTCCCTTCCCTGCACAGACATTTCATCTGGCGGTGATTGTAAGTCCTCCGTGGCAGAACCTATTGTGATCTTAATATTTTCTGCAGTGGTTTCTCCAACGTATAAATTGTGTTGGGTACGCATATAATAAATGATGTCATTGGTGAAAACATCCCCTGCAATTTTAACCGACTTGTCACAAACGATACCACCCAGAGCTATGACAGCAATTTCCGTTGTTCCTCCACCTATATCTACGATCATATTTCCTTTGGGCTGCATAATATCTAGTCCTATACCTATAGCTGCAGCCATAGGTTCGTGAATAAGATATACCTCTTTTCCATTGACACGTTCTGCCGACTCTTTTACAGCGCGCATCTCAACCTCTGTAATTCCTGATGGAATACAGATCACCATTCTTAAAGCAGGTGGAAACCATTTTTTCTTTAAAGCCGGTATGTTCTTAATGAACATATTGATCATCTTTTCCGAGGCGTCAAAATCTGCAATTACACCATCCTTCAGTGGGCGAATGGTCTTTATATTTTCATGGGTTTTACCCTGCATTTGGTTGGCTTCCCTACCTACGGCAATGATCTTTCCTGTAATTCTGTCTCGGGCTACGATAGAAGGACTATCTACTACCACTTTATCATTATGTATGATCAGGGTATTGGCGGTTCCAAGGTCGATAGCAATCTCCTCGGTTAAAAAATCAAAAAATCCCATTATGATTGTTTAGTTTGGTTTAGATAAACGGGTGCATTTCATCGACAAAAGTAGTAAAATTAATGTTTAAAATGACGTGTGCCAGTCATTACCATAGCAATTTCATTCTCATTGCAATAATCTACACTTAATTGATCCTTAATTGAGCCTCCAGGTTGTATTACGCTGGTAATTCCATTCGTATGAGCAATCTCTACACAATCTGGGAATGGAAAGAAGGCATCACTAGCCATCTCAGCACCATCCAGATCAAACTTAAAGGTTTGAGCCTTGTGGATCGCCTGGTTGAGAGCATCTACCCTGGAGGTCTGCCCGGTTCCACTGGCACATAATTGCCGGTTCTTGGCCAGGACTATGGTATTCGATTTGGTATGCTTACAGAGTTTAGAGGCAAAAATAAGATCCTGTAGTTCACGCTCTGAAGGTTTTTTTGCGGTAACATAATTGAGTTTATCCAGAGAATCGGTTACATGATCTTTATCTTGTACCAATACGCCATTTAAACAGCTTCTGACTATTGTTTCTGGAAGTGCAACTTCTTTTTGTATCAGAATGATTCTATTTTTCTTGCCTTGTAAAATCTCCAAAGCTTCTTTTGAATAGGAATGGGCAATTACCACCTCACAAAATAACTTATGGATCTCTGTAGCTGTTTTGGCATCTATTTCCTGATTGCTAATAAGGATCCCGCCAAAGGCAGAGACCGGGTCGCCGGCCAGTGCGTCCACATAGGCCTTGTGTAGTGTATCTCTGGTGGCCAGACCACAGGCATTGTTGTGTTTTAAAATAGCGAACGTAGGGTCATCGCCCTGAAATTCACTCATAAGATTCACTGCTGCATCTACATCGAGTAAGTTGTTATAAGACAATTCTTTTCCATGTAGTTTGGTGAACATTGCATCAAAATCTCCGAAGAAAAAACCTCTCTGATGTGGGTTTTCCCCGTATCGTAAGACTTTGCCTTTTGTTTCACTGATCTTTAGTGCAGCCAATTCATGATTTTTATTAAAGTAATTGAAAATGGCAGTATCATAATGTGAAGACACATTAAATGCCTTTGCCGCATAAACCCTCCGTTGTTCCATGGAAGTACTTCCCTCTCCAATGGTGATCATGTTCAAAAATTCTTTATAATCTTCCATAGAAGAAACGCAAAGCACATCTTTGAAATTCTTTGCTGCTGCCCTTATAAGTGATATACCTCCAATGTCGATCTTTTCGATGATCTCTTGTTCTGTAGCGCCCGAAGCCACTGTTTTTTCAAAGGGATACAGATCAACGATCACAATATCTAATTGAGGAATATCAAATTCTTCCAATTGGGCAACATCCCCGTCATTATCCTGCCTGTTTAGGATGCCTCCAAATACCTTTGGGTGTAAGGTTTTTACTCTGCCACCTAAGTTGGTGGGATAACTTGTCACTTCCTCAACAGGCACTACATCTAGCCCCAGCGATCGTATGAACGATTCTGTCCCTCCGGTAGAATACATAGTGATTCCTAGTTCCTGGAATTTTTTAACGATTGGTTCTAAACCGTCTTTATGAAAGACAGAAATAAGTGCTGAAGTAGCTTTTTTAACAGTGCCCATTCTAATAGCTTTTAGTGCTTGGATTAAGAATTCAAAGGTACTTTTTTAGCAGCTACGAAAATGCAGGTCTTATCAACA
>CALZFZ010000134.1 GCA_945786965.1 uncultured Muriicola sp.
GTTGGGTTCAGGAATATGCCAACAAGCACCTGTCAGGGATTGCCCTAAAACACGAAAATGATGAAGTGGTCTGTAGCACCTGCAAAGTAAGGTATCGTGCTAAATAACCACCCACTGCAAGTTCATTAGAAATTATACTGTCCAAATTCCCGATACTAAATGACCTTTATAGATTATTATAAAATATTGGGCCTATCTAAAAATGCAACCAAGGAAGATATTAAGAAGGCTTATAGGAAACTGGCGCGCAAATATCATCCGGATGTAAATCCGGGCGATGCGGAAGCTGAAAAGAAATTCAAAGAAATAAACGAAGCCAACGAGGTACTAAGTAATCCTGAGAATCGTGCCAAATACGATACATACGGTAAAGACTGGAAACATGCCGAGGAATTCGAGAAAGCAAAACAACAACAGCAACAATATCAGCGGGCTTCGCAGCAAACCGGTTACGGAGGGTATTCGGACGAAGACTTTTCAGAATTCTTTAGCAGTATGTTTGGTGGAGGTGCCCGAAGAGGCCGCGGAGGCAATGTGCAGTTCAGGGGGCAGGACTTTAACGCCGAACTGGATCTTTCTTTGGAAGATGTCTACCGTAGCCATAAGCGCACTTTAACAGTTAATGGCAAAAATATTCGCTTAACCATACCGGCCGGAGTTCGAAATGGACAGGTCATTAAAATAAAAAAGCATGGTGGTGAAGGGATCAGCGGCGGACCCAGGGGCGATCTCAATATCAAATTTTCCATCATCAACCGGACAAAATTTAAGCGCGATGAAAACAATTTATACACTACCGTAGACCTGGATCTGTATACTGCCCTGTTGGGCGGTGAGGTGGTTGTGGATACCTTCGATGGCAAGGTGAAATTGAAAGTAAAACCCGAAACCCAAAACGGTACACAGGTAAAACTAAAAGGGAAAGGTTTTCCCGTTTACAAGAAAGAAGGACACTTTGGGGATCTTTTTGTTACTTATCAGATCAAAATGCCGACCAAACTGTCCGAGAAAGAGAAAAAATTATATGAAGAACTAGCCAAATTACGATAACCATGGACGCAAAAGATTTTATCCCAGTCATTCAACTATGCGAACAGTATAGTGTGGAAGTTTCCTTTTTTCATGAGCTACATGAAGTTGGTTTAATTGAAATTAGGCCGATAGAAAATACCCCAAGCCTTCATCAGGATGCTCTAAACAGCATCGAAAAAATAATCCGGATACATAGGGAATTACATGTTAATCCGGAAGGTATCGATGTGGTCATCAATTTATTGGAAAAAGTAGATCATCTCAAGAATGAACTGTTGAAAGCACATAACCGCTTGCGGCGGTACGAAGATGATTTTTGATCAAATTCAAAATGCATAATGAGACGTACACTGTAGTATCTGAATAGAATCAATACACGCTATGAACATCCAAAAATTTGTCCTTGCCGTTTTCTTTTTACTGACCTTATGTGTTGCCTGTAATTCAATTCCTGAGCATAAAAAGACCCTAATTCCAGAATATGTGCCCGAAGACCCTGAATTATTCGAGGCAATTGCCACGATGGATCGTATTTATTTCGATGCCTATAACAGCTGTGATCTTGAAAAACAAGCCGATATTTATGCAGATGATATAGAATTCTACCACGACAAAGGCGGCCTAACGACATCAAAGCAAGAACTTATGAAGGCTTTGGAAAAAAATATATGTGGTAAAGTAACACGGGAATTGGTGGAAGGAAGTATTGAAGTGTATCCAATAAAAGATTATGGGGCCGTTGAAATTGGCTATCATAAATTTTTCAATAATGAGGAACCCAATGCCCCTTCGGTTCCCAGCAAGTTTATAGTTCTTTGGAATAAAAAAACGGAAGGCTGGAAAATAGCCAAAGTGATCAGCCTGCATTAATCATAACCCCATAAAATTAATCGAATATATTCAATGAAGATGCCTCTTTATTTGTAGATTTTGTAACCAATTCTCATGTATCTTTAGAACTGTAATGAAACTTTAAGATCATCTAAATTTTGAATCTTTTATAAAATGTTCTTACCCCTGATATCCTCTTCATTCAGTAATTCAATTACCCTGCTTTGCATAATAGGTCTGGGGGTAGTGGTATCTGGTTTTATGCTAAAGAAAATTAAACAACCTACACTCATCGCATACATTCTTATTGGTATTCTGATCGGGCAGCATGGTTTTGACCTGATTCCCGATAACACTTCTATGCGGTTTATGGGCGAATTGGGTATCATCCTTTTGTTCTTTTTTATTGGAATGGAGATCGATTTGAGAACTTTTGTAGGCAACTGGAAGCTCGCCATTTTTGGTACCCTGGGCCAGTTTGCTTTAAGTATTGCCTGTGTATATGGTTTGGGTTATTTATTTGGTTGGAATACTACCAGGATCATAGTCATTGGTTTTATAATTGCCCTATCGAGTTCGGCGGTTATCTTTAAACTCCTGGAAGACAAAAATATAATGGGCAAAAAAATTGGGCAAAATGTGTCGAGCATTCTGCTGGCGCAGGACATTGCCCTTGCCCCTATTTTGATAATTATTTCCATTGCTGGTGGTGAAAACACCTCATTTAACTCTATTATCCTTAAGATCATTGGCGGCCTTCTGATCATAGGTACTATTGTTTACATCTACATTCGAAAAGAGATAACATGGCTGCCCTTTAGGAAGTCAATTAAAAAAGACCATGAACTCCAGGTATTTTTAGCATTTTTTTTCTGTTTCGCAGGAGCCGCCATCGCAGGCCTTTTTGGAATTTCAGAGGCATTGGGGGCATTTGTGGGTGGACTCATCATGCATGCCGGAAAAGCAACCAAATGGATACACGACGCCATTCATTCGTTCCGAATCCTTTTTGTGGCTATTTTCTTTATCAGTATTGGAGCCCAGATAGATATAACGTTTCTACTTGAAAATGGAACGCCATTGGGGCTTATGTTGGTTGCAGTGTATATAACTAACCATTTGATCAATACACTGATCCTCAAAACATATGGTAATTCATGGTTTGATGCAGTCATTGGAGGCGCATTCCTTGCACAAATTGGGGAACTGAGTTTTTTGATCTGTATTACCGCATTCAATTTGGATATCCTAACCCAATACGCCTATGATTTTACAATTTCACTAATCTCATTGACCATTTGCATCAGTCCTTTTTGGATCTTAATAACCGAAAAACTATGTGCCAGATTCATGACAAAGCCTTTAGAAAAAGTTGATCTATAATGGCTTTATGAATTTAATTATTGGGTTTTTATAAGTACATGGTCAGGCTTAAAAGTACCCACAGCAATTAGTAATAGTACAATAAAGTAAAGTAACATTCTTAAAGAGTGAATAGGGTATATTAAAAAAATTCGTAGCTTATTCATATCTTTTTCAAAACTTGATATTGATTTAAACAGCATTTATGGTTATGGCACGATTTATTAAAAAGCAGAAGCAGGAAATTGGTTTGTCACCGGACTACCTGTTGTTGAGAGGATAACAGAAAACCAAGGAGGTAATCCTGCGAATCATGGTTTTTGATGAGAATTACCTTGAGGAAGATGCTTTAAAGATTGTAAAAGATGTCCTAAAATACAAGGTAAAAGATACCGTTACCTGGTTAAATGTAGATGGGCTCCATAATGCTGCTGTAATGAGAGAGATCGCCGAGACCTTTGATCTGGATACTTTGGTCCTGGCAGAAGTAATGCATACCCAGGCAAGGCCCAGGGTAATAGAATACGACAATTGTATCCTGATTACCATAAAAATGATGCAGCAAAATGAAAACACCGGTCAGATCAGGGTTGAGAACCTGAGTCTGATCTTAACCGAATCCGTACTGATCTCATTTCAGGAAAAAAGGGGAGATGTCTTTGAACCGGTCCGGGAACGGATCCGGAAGCAAAAAAAACGGATCCGGAATGGGGGTACGGATTATCTGGCCTTCGCGCTGCTCGATATCGTAATTGACAATTATTTGTATGTCTTGAGTTTACTGGGAGAAAAGATCGAGACTCTTGAAGATACCTTGCTCATTAACCCTAATGTAGTAGTGATCAATGAAATAAACAACTACAAACGCGAGTTGAATTTTCTGCGAAAGAGCATTAAACCCGCCAAAGAAATGATCTTCTCCCTGGCCAAAATAGAATCGGACTTTATTGGTGAAAGTACCTACGTGCATTATAAGGAACTCGAAGACAATATTAGCCAGGCAAACGAAGTGTCGGACAGTTACCGCGAAATTCTATCGGACCAGTTAAACATTTACCACACCACCATCAGCAGCAAACTAAATGATGTAATGAAGTTCCTCACGGTTTTTTCGGTAATCTTCATTCCCCTCACTTTTATCGCCGGGATCTATGGAACCAATTTCGATGTATTACCCGAACTGCATTTTGAATATAGCTACTTCATTATGCTCGGAGTAATGATCATAATTGCCATAGGAATGTTGCTTTATTTTAAAAGGAATAAATGGCTTTAAATAGGGGTATTTAAATTTTGCAATTATGAAAAAGACAGACGACCCCATTATCATTAAAGAGGATTTTAATTGTACCAAGGAGATCCTATGGGAAGCATTAACAGATCTCACATATATGAAACAATGGTATTTTAGTCAGATCCAAAATTTTAATGCTATAGTGGGTTTTAAAACGCAGTTTGTTGTAACCGTTGAAGATAGAACCTACACCCATATATGGGAAATTATAGAGGTAATTCCACTTCAAAAAATAACATACACCTGGCAGTTCCAGGAACATCCCGGAATTTCCACCTCAGCCTTTGAAATCATCGAAAATAAAAATGGGGTTTCTCTTTTGCTCACCATAGAGGTGCTGGAAGATTTTCCCGACACTGTTCCTGAATTTCGAAGGAAAAGCTGCATTGCAGGATGGGAATATTTTATAAATGGAAATCTAAAAAACTATATGGCTTCTAGGTAATGAATGGTTTATCTCCCCTACGAGGGTTTAAATGAGTAAGCTCATTTTACAATTGAGTAGCTTTTGACAACAGCTGGGTTCTTTATTTGGCTTTTTCTTACTTAATTTCCCTAATCTTGGAATCAAATTAAATGTAAAGTACTATGCAATTAGCCATTATAGGGGGTACCGGGAAAACAGGCAGGGCATTAATAGAACAAGGGCTGAAAGCAGGGCATTCTATCACTGTTTTGGTCAGGAATCCCGATAAATTAAAAATCACCCATCCAAGCTTGAAAGTTGTCCAGGGGAATGTTTTAGATGTTGAGACTCTCAATATGGCCTTCCAGGTCAAGGACGCAGTATTATCTGCCCTGGGTCACAAGCAATTTTTTATAAAGACTTCCATCCTATCCAGAGGAACAGAGAATATGATTAAGGCGATGGAAGTAAATAATATAAAGCGATTCATATGTATTACCTCCATGGGGATCAACGACAGCCGATTTAAACTGGGACTTTACTATACCTTGTTCGTAATTCCGGTTATTTTGTTTTTCTATTTCCGCGATAAAGCCAAACAGGAGAAACTAATCATGAATAGCGGTTTGGACTGGACTCTTGTAAGGCCTGGACAATTGACCAATGGAAAGAAAAGAACCCGATACAGGGTTGGTGAAAAACTAGGCAGCTA
>CALZFZ010000135.1 GCA_945786965.1 uncultured Muriicola sp.
AATATTTTTGTTGTGCCGAAAATAATCTACACTAAGAGTGAAATTTCGCAAATCTCTAAACAAATCCTGGAAAAAATACCTAGGACTATAATTGCCTTCTATGGTGAAATGGGTGCAGGAAAAACCACGTTAATAAAATCGTTGGTTAAAGAATTGGGTGGCACTGATGAGGTAAGCAGCCCTTCGTTTGGACTGGTCAATGAATATTTGTATCCCAATGGAGAATTGCTGGGCTACCATTTAGATTTTTAGATATTAAACAACGAAACAGAGGCATTTGATATAGGTCTTGAAGAATATTTTAACCAGGATGTATGGATCTTTATAGAGTGGCCGGAAAAGATCGGAAATTTGTTGCCGGAGAATTGTACCAAGTTTCATATCAGAGTTGTGGACGAGCAGACGAGGGAACTAAAACTTCAAAATTAGGACTGTAAGTGCTTTCTTACATTTATTTAACCTCTTGAAAAGTCTCAAATTACCGATGAAGTACCTGTTTCTTCGTTAAAATGCATATTTTTTCCGTTTAAATGCATTATGTTTCCATCTTTTTTGTTATATTTGAAATGAAAATGAATCCAACTCTTAATTAAAACCTTATTGCGATGAACACTAAAAGAATCTTATTTGGCTTGGCAACAGTTCTTGTTTTAATGGCAGCGGCCTGTACTCCCAATACAGCGGAGGACGATCAGGTCTACGAACAAGGCGTAGATAAATCTAAAGTTATTATTCATAAATCGGATTAGTCAAAAATATCTGATTAATTAATAGAATTTTCACTTATTAAAAAGGGCAACCAATAAATTGCCCTTTTTTACGTTACAATCGTATATAAAAATGTACTGTTGTAATGGCAATAAACATTCTGAAGAAAAAACAAGCGAGGACAAGATTTTTTATTGAGTCTATTGCATTAATACTTATAGTATTATCTCCTTTTATCTTTAAGATACATCAATACTTGCCTCATACGCCCGAAGCGACTTTTAGTCTTTTTGGCTACGAGATTGATCGCAATGGTTTTGCAGATGTGAGCACTTATGCATGGTTTTTATTAAATAAATTAATTCCTCTATACTTATTGACCATTTGGTTTTTTACCTGTAAGCACTGGTGGTATCATATTATTCTGATTCCGTTATGTATGTATGCCTTCCAAATTTTTGAAGTTATCTATTCGGAAGATCTATATGTGGATACGGAAAATGTTTTTTGGTTGTTACCCATATGTATGGTAATAATTCCCTTTGTATATTTAATTAGGGTAAAGCTTTATGACAAATATGTTCATGGGATTGACCTGGAAGCCATGGATGCGGAACTACAGTCGTACCGGGAAAAAGAACAGCTGAAACAAGAAAAGATTCAATCTTACAACACAGATACAGATAGCGAAGAAGAAAATGCAGATCTCTCCAAAGAGGCATCGAAAAGAACTTTATCAAAACTCTTTCATCAATTTCAGCATTCCTTAAAAAACCTCTTTAATTTTATGCTGTAAAATAGCAACGGAAGATCTGGCTGGCTATTCTATTTATTAAAATCATTGTACTTCTTATTGCAGTACTGTTATACAAGCCCCTCAATTCTTTATAATTTAGTACCGGCTGTGATACGCCCGGACTATTCCCTAAAAAGTTGTAATTTTGAAGGAAGCCATGTTATATGACTTTAGCCTAACCCACTATGAACCAACCATCTTCGCCCTTTAGCAAACAAGAGCTGCTGCCCCAGGAAGAAACCCTGGAGGTATTAAAGCAAAAAGGAGAACTTTTTATAGGGATTCCCAAGGAAAATCAATTCCAGGAAAAACGAATCTGTTTAACCCCAGATGCCGTTAACGCCCTAACGGCCAACGGACACCGGGTAATGATAGAATCAGGGGCCGGAGAAGGGGCCAGTTTTACAGATGTTGATTATACCGATGCAGGAGCCACTATTACCCGTGATACTAAAAAAGTTTTTTCCTGTCCCATCCTGTTAAAAGTAGAACCTCCTACCCTTTCGGAGATACAAGATATAAATCCGCAGACCACGATCATCTCGGCGCTGCAAATAAAGACCCAGGCCAAAGCCTATTTTGAGGAACTCGCTAAAAAGAGGATCACGGCCATCGCTTTTGAATTTATTCGCGATGAGTCAGGTGCCTATCCTGCCGTGCGTTCGTTGAGCGAAATAGCGGGAATTTCAGCTGTGCTTATTGCCGCCGAAATCATGGCAGCCCCCAACCAGGGAAATGGCCTGATGTTCGGGAACATTACCGGGGTTCCGCCTGTAGAGGTTGTGATCCTTGGGGCCGGGACAGTGGGCGAATTTGCCGCGCGTTCTTCCCTTGGACTTGGAGCCAATGTGAAAATATTTGACAACTCCATTACCAAATTACGCACCGTACAGAATAACCTGAATGAAATTGTTTATACGTCTACCCTACAACCAAAAAATTTAATCAAATCCCTTAAACGCTGTGATGTTGCCATTGGGGCCATGCGCGGCAGGGACAGATCTCCGGTGGTGGTTACCCAAACCATGGTAGAGAATATGAAGAAAGGATCTGTCATTATTGATGTAAGTATTGATATGGGCGGATGTTTCGAAACCAGTGAAATAACCACCCATGACAAACCCGTGATCAACAAATTTGGCGTTTTCCATTATGGGGTACCTAATATCCCGGCCCGATATCCCAAAACCTCTTCGGTTTCTATCAGCAACATATTTACCCCCTACCTTCTTAAAATTGGAGAAGATGGCGGCCTTGAAAATTCCTTGCGTTTCGACAAAGGCCTGCGGAACGGCCTGTACCTGTATCATGGGATCCTCACAAACAAAACAGTGGGTGATTGGTTCGATTTAAAGTACAGCGATATCAACTTCCTTATTTTTTAAGATGCCATTTCTAAAGCGCTTAGGATTTTATCTGATAGGACTGGCCCTGGGCCTGGTTTTCCTGACTTTTGTGTTGAAAAAAAAGACCGCGCAAACCGGTACGGAATTCTGTTATTTCCCTAATTGCAGGGTATTGAAGGATCTCCGATCCAAACCCATTGTGTTTTCAGACAGTCTTGATGCCCTGATTGCGGAACGGGAACTAGATTCGGCAGAGATCCACTATTTCTTACGAGAGGGATCGATCGATTTCAGCAAGAGCGACACACGATCCAAACCCTGTACCTCCTATCTTATTGAGAGCGAACTCAAAGGACGCGAAGCCAACATGCACATTGATAATTGTGATTCAATTGTTCGTGTAATGGCGCTTACCTATGTTTTAGATTAACTATTCGATTCCAATGCGCTGAAAGTGCCTTATAACAGAAGGTCCAGCTGTTTGCAACTTGAAATTACGCAGACTATAATTTCCTTCTTTTGCGCTCTTTTTTAATCAATTCAAGCTCCCTGTTCGTTTGTCCTGCAACCGAAGTGTTTTCTTCTGCCCGGCGTATCAGGTAGGGCATTACATCCCTGACCGGACCAAAAGGAAGGTACTTGGCAACATTATAACCGGCGGCGGCCATGTTAAAAGAAATATGGTCGCTCATCCCATATAATTGACCAAACCAAATTCTTGGATCGTTATGGGGAATCTTCTTTTCATCCATCAACTGCATTAGCTGGTACGAACTTTCTTCATTATGGGTACCTGCAAAAATCGAGATCGAATCCAAATGTTCCAGCATATAGGAAACTGCCCTGTCAAAGTTTTGGTCGGTTTCTTTCTTTGAAGAACAAATAGGCGATTTATACCCTAATTCTTCGGCGCGTTCATTCTCTTTTTCCAAGTATGCCCCGCGTACGGCCTTAATTCCAATTTTAAAACCTTCCTTAGCTGCCTTTTTCTGAAGCTTTTTTAAATAATCCATTCGGTCCCATCGGTATAACTGAATGGTATTAAATACAATTGCCTTTTTCTTGTTGTACTTTATCATCATCTGCTCTACCAAGTCATCTGCAGCATCTTGCATCCAACTTTCTTCGGCATCTATTAATAAAGGAACATCCAGATCATGGGCCTTCCTGCAGGTCTCCTCAAACCGGTTTACCACCCGTTGCCATTCCTCTTGCTCCAGGGTAGTTAATGGTTCCCCTGCACCTATTTTCACAAAGAGATTAAATCTGCCATACCCCGTTGGTTTAAATACGGCAAAAGGGATCGCATCCTTTTCTTTTACAAAATCTAAAATTTTCAAAGTTACAGCCAGGGCATGGTCCAACGGATCTTCCGTATCCTTTCCCTCAACAGAGTAATCCAGTATGCCGCTCACCCCTTTTTTCCATAGTTTATCAACCACCGGCATACAATCAACTTCATTTACTCCGCCACAAAAGTGATCGAAAACCGTGGCCCTTATAAGGCCTTCGACCGGTAAATTGGTTTTAATGGCAAAGTTGGTGACCGCTGTTCCAATGCGCACCAGGGGTTGATTTGCTATTAACTTGAATAAAAAATAAGCCCGCTCCAACTCAGCATCCGTTTTTATGGCAAATGCCGTTGCAGTATTCTCAAAAATTCGTTTCATTTTTGGTAAATTCATAAAGCATCAAATATAATGACAGAATTTCTAATCGATTGCTAAAAATTAACCTTTAATTTGTGCCACAGAATTTCTAATTATTACTCGTTTTCATGGAATCTATTATTACTCCTGACTATACAATACATTTTAATGATACTGCATATGGCCAGATAAATCAGCATCTGAAGCAGCGTAATTATTCTAAAATATTTATTCTAGTAGACGAGAATACACACCAACATTGTTTGCCTAAATTCATGGCTGAAATAAATAAGACCTATGACATCGAAATTATTGAGATTGAAGCCGGTGAAGTCAATAAGAACATAGATACCTGTGTTCAGGTATGGAAGGTATTGTCCGAATTGGATGCAGACCGGAAAAGCCTGTTGATTAACCTGGGAGGTGGGGTGATCAGTGATCTCGGCGGATTTGTTGCTTCCACCTTTAAGCGAGGAATGGCCTTCATTAATGTGCCTACTACCCTATTGGCTATGGTAGACGCATCTATTGGAGGTAAAACGGGTGTAGATCTGGGAATATTAAAGAACCAGGTCGGCGTTATTAATCAGCCTTTAATGGTCCTTGTGGTGGTCGAGTTTTTAGATACCCTGGATAAACGTCAGGTACGCAGCGGGTTTGCTGAAATGTTAAAACATGGCCTGATCATAGACCAGTCTTATTGGAATACTTTAAAACAACTCACATCGCTCGAAAAATTAGATACCTATATACCAGGATCGATACAAATTAAAAACAACATCGTGTTGCAAGATCCTTACGAGCACGATCTAAGAAAAATACTCAATTTTGGACATACCTTAGGGCATGCCATTGAATCTTACTTTTTGGAAACCTATCCTGAAAAATCCCTATTACATGGGGAGGCCATTGCTGTGGGGATGGTATTGGAAGCTTATCTTTCCAGCAAGATAGCTGGTTTGGGAGTGCACCAGTTAACCGATATCAAAAACACCTTCCTGGAGCGATTTAAAAAAGTAAACTTTACCGAAGATGATATACAGGGTATTTTAGAACTGTTGAAATATGATAAAAAGAATTCCCATGGGTTCATCAATTTTGCCTTGCTAAAAAGGATTGGAGAGACCCTTATTGATCAGCGCGCACCCCATTCCATGTTCGTGGACGCTTTCGCATACTACAAGGAATAAGGCCTACATGTACTAAAAATAGCATTTGACAACTCTTTCCTATTTTCATTTAAAAAAAATTCTAGATTAGGTTTCATATTAACACATTCCTTACGAAAAGGAAAAAATGACCAGCCTATGAAACGAATTCTAATTGATTACAAAAAGTTAGATCATGAGCTAACGGCACTGCTTATCGATGCATATCCAAATGGATATGGCGATGAAGATATTGTGGCCTTTAAAAACCATAAAGGCGAATTTATTGAAGCTGTGGAACTAAGGACTGAAGACTCCTTATACCTTGTTAAGATCAGCCAAAGTTTATCGCATTTCATTGCCAATTTTGACGATACCATTGAGAATGAACTTAAAGCTGTTGAAGGTGATGTCCATGAAGAAACTGAACTGGAATTAAATCTGGAAACTGAGTTGGAGGGCGAAGAGGATCTTGATTAAACTTTTAAATAGCGTTCTCTAATAATATTTCGGTGATGTTTTTGGTGCCCGCACATTATAAACCCCAAGGCAGCCACGCTCATGGGTGAATTACTGGCAATTCCTTTTCGTTTCAGAATGGTCTCATCAAAAGTTTCATAGAGTGCAATGGTCGATTTACGTACCGCCTTATATTCCTTTATTATTTCATCAATACTTCTAGAATTCGCTCCTGAAAATGGGACGTAAACATTTTGATCAAAGCCAGGCAATGGGGTTTTATCATTTCTTGCAAATCGGAGTGCCCGGTATTGAAAAACGCGTTCGGAATCTAAAACATGAACAAGAATTTCGGCAATGGTCCATTTCCCCTTGGCATAAGTGTACGTTAGTTTGTCCTCCGGAATACTGGCCAAAAACTGTGGGTAATTATGAACCTGGCTTTTCAAGGAATTTAAAAGGTCTACTTCTCCCAAAGCCTCAATATAAGGCTTATAGTACGGATTAAATTCGTGATCTTTAAGATCGGAAGTTTTCATGGTCTAGTGGCCACCCTTAAGAATATTAAGGAGTGTTTTATATGAAATAGATTACAATTCATTGAAAATCATATGCATTAAGCGTTTTTTATCATTGATGCTCTCTTCCAATGAGATCATGGTTTCTGTTCTGCTGATGCCTTCAATATCATCGATCTTAAAAATTATATTCTTGGCGTGATTAGTGTCTTTTGCACGTATCTTACAAAAGATATTGAATTTCCCTGTTGTAATATGGGCAACAGTTACATTTGGTATTTCATTTAGCCGCTCTAGAACAAATTTTGTTTGATGCGTTTTTTCAAGAAAAATACCGACGTAGGCAATAAATGAATATCCCAGTTTGACATAGTCTAAGGTAAGCGAGGATCCTCTTATTATGCCGGCCTCTTCCATTTTCTTAACCCTAACATGTACCGTACCTGCAGATATTAGTAATTTTTTGGCGATATCGGTAAAAGGTGTCCTGGTATTGTCTATTAACATATCCAGAATCTGATGGTCTATTTCGTCTAATTTAACTTTGCCCATTGTTATAGAAATTTTGACAAAAATAAACATTTAAGAAAATAAATGTAAAAAATATGTGGTTTTTTTGAAATATGTGTAAAAGTAATCCGCTTTTACCCCATTAATATCAATTTAGCAGTGCGATTAATTCCT
>CALZFZ010000136.1 GCA_945786965.1 uncultured Muriicola sp.
TGAATATTAATCAGGTAAAACGTATCAATGCCATTATGCTTACCTGCGGATTTTATGATGAGGCGGGAGAATTTGCCTTTGAAGTTGGCCTTCCTGGAAAAAGTGGTGTTGGTGGAGGTATAGTAGCCTTATTGCCTAACAAGTTTTGCGTGGTAACCTGGGCACCTGGTTTAAACCCTAAGGGGAATTCAAAATTGGGGATGCTGGCACTGGAGCAATTAACCACTAAAACTAGTTTATCTATATTTTAGACATTGGAATCAAAAAAAATACTCATTTTAGGCGCCAGTGGATTTATTGGAAATGCACTTTATAAAGAACTCTGTAATTTCTATGACACTTACGGCACCTATTTTTCATCAAAAAATGGATATCGGGATAATCAGCAATTCATAAAGTATGATATGCAGGAAGATGATATCTATCAATTGCTGGAAAAGCTGAGACCCACAGTGATCATTTCGGCCCTAAGGGGTGATTTTGCTTCCCAAATACAGGCGCACCAACATATCATAGAATATGTGACAAAACACCCCTGCCGTCTTTATTTTATCTCATCGGCCAATGTGTTTGACGCGTATAGTAAATATCCTTCCTACGAATATGATAAAACCCTGTCCGAGAGTATTTATGGCCGACTAAAAATCAAAATTGAGAACATGCTGCTGAGATTGCCGAAATCTAAAATGGCTATCTTACGAGTTCCCATGGTATTCGGGAATACTTCCCCCCGCATTAAAGAAATGAAACAAGCCATTTGGAACAACGAACCTATTGAAGTTTTTCCGAATCTTATCATTAATGTGAACAGTGATGATCGACTAACACAGCAGATCCATTACCTCATCAACAGGAATAAAAGTGGCATTTATCATTTGGGAAGCACAGATCTGGTGCACCATGAAGACTTTATAAGGGAGGTGATAGAACGTGTTGGCAGTTTTAATCCCATATTAAAAAGAGTCTTTACAACCAATGAGGTCCGGTATCTGGCAGTACTTCCAAAAGACAATATGCTTCCTAAAAATCTACAGGTAAAGTACCAGGAGGTTATTGATCATCATGTTATAGGATAATGAGGTATAACGCCTTTTTTTAAGGCCTATGTAATTGTGTATCTTTAATAAAATTATACATGGTCTTTACCATGATAATTTCTGTATTCAAAAGGATCACAATTTAATAACAACAATCACATAAATAATTTCATATCATGGAAAAATTATCGGCAACCGCAATAGAAAATAGACTGAAATCTTTTGATGGATGGGAATTTGTAAATGAGGCTATTGAGACTTCTTTTGAATTTAAAAACTTTAAGGAAGCTTTTACGGTCATGACCCGCATTGCGTTTGAGTGTGAAGCACAGAACCACCATCCGGAATGGAGCAATGTCTATAATTCCCTTCATATTCGTTTGAGTACGCACGATGCCAAAGGGGTAACGGAAAAGGATTTTAAATTGGCCGAAACCATTGAAGCTATCATTGAAAGTGAATAATTATCTTTTGATTTCACGGTCTTGTCCTGCTTTCAAAAAGTATTAAATTTGCCACTGTTCAATAGAAAATAAGTCCATGGGAAGAGCGTTTGAGTTCCGGAAAGCACGAAAAATGAAACGTTGGTCTGCCATGTCCAAGGCCTTTACGCGCATTGGCAAGGACATTGTAATGGCAGTCAAAGAAGGGGGGCCAGACCCCGATGCAAATTCCCGCTTGCGTGCCGTGATCCAGAATGCCAAAGCCGTGAACATGCCCAAGGACACTATTGAACGGGCCATAAAAAGGGCATCAGACAAATCGCAGGGAGATTACAAAGAAGTATTGTTTGAAGGGTATGCACCCCATGGAATAGCCATCCTCATTGAAACTGCCACAGATAACAATACCCGTACCGTAGCCAACATCCGAAGTTATTTTAACAAGTGTAATGGGAGCCTGGGGACATCTGGCTCGGTGGAATTCATGTTCGACCATACTTGTAATTTCCGAATCAACGCAGAAGGAATTGATCCGGAGGAACTGGAATTGGATATGATCGATTTTGGTGCGGAAGAGGTGTTTGAAGATGAGGAAGATATTATGATCTTTGCCCCTTTTGAAAGTTTTGGAGCCATTCAAAAGGAATTGGAATCCAGGGGTATTGAGATCCTCTCTTCTGACTTTGAAAGGATCCCGCAGGTGACCAAGGCACTAAGTGCCGAAGAGGCCGAGGATGTAGAGAAACTACTCGAAAAAATAGAGGAAGACGATGATGTACAGAACGTATATCACACCATGAAGGAATAACACTCTTTTCCCTAATTTTAAAACATTTGTTTACTTCAATACAGATGTGCTAATTTCCTGCCACTTTTTTTCACGAGATAATCATATCTAACACTCCCAGTTGATATTACGGATTTATGGGGTTTGAATGATGTAGGTCATTGCATAAACCACAAAGCCTATTTAATTTTAACTATAATTCTTTAAGACCTTTTCACATAGTTGAGAATATTCTATGTATGAATATAAAATAAGTGATAACCTCTAAATCTAAGATTATGAAAACACTAAGCAAAATATTTTTATTCGCTCCCCTATTCGCATTTTTATTGCTGTCCTGCTCAGAAGATGATCCTGTTATGCAAGACGATGGCCCCGCGTATTCAATCAGTGAGTTACAGGGAACCTGGAATGCTACAAGCATACGATTTACGTACTGTGGTCAGGGTCAAATAGAACCTAGTTCCTATGAAGTCATCGCTGAAGGTGGTGATGCCACTATGGTCGTTCAAGCCAATGGACGGTTTACCTTAACCATTAACGTGAATATTGAAGGAGCTGAACCTGCTATAATAACTGGTACAATGTTTTTTGAAGATGGTGAGTTCTTTGCCATCCAATTTGACGACGATGAGCCTAATGATCCCACTTATTTTGGGGACACCTTATCAGGTAATACCTTCAGTTTAAATGGAGGGCCTGATACCGCTGAATGGGATTTTGACGGTGATGGAAATGATGAATGTGCCGCTGTAGATCTATCTTTTGTAAGAGCTTAAAAGTAATTTAATATAACGGATTCTGCTCTTTGAAGAACCTTTAGATAATTTGCATCTCCAATGCCCGGGAAAATTTATCCTCCCAGGTATTGGGGATGGTTATTTAAAACCCATATTCCGGTATTTTTCCTTTAACTCCTTTATAAAATGTCATGTACCTCTTAAAATCTTCTTCTCTATTATCGGTTGGCATAACAGGGTCAGAAATTTTAACCTGCTTTTTACCAAAATCAAAAGCCACCATAACAATAGGGACCTTAGCTGCCTTGGCAATATAATAAAAACCCGTTTTCCATTGGGTCACTTTTTTACGTGTGCCTTCCGGGGACAAAGCCAACCGAAAGACATCCCTTTCCTGAAAGATCCGGGCCGTACTGGTTACCGTATCGCTGTTTTTACTCCGGTCTATGGGAGTTCCCCCCATCCATCGGAAATACCAACCAAAAGGCGGATTGAATAAGCTTTTCTTGCCTATAAAATGAACCTCCATGTTTACGACCTTTCTCACCAGCAGACCCAGAATAAAATCGATCCAGCTGGTATGAGGGGCAACGATCACCACACATTTTTGCACCTCCGGGAAATTACCCAGCAGCTCCCAGCCCATTACCCTGTAATAAATAAATTTGGCTAGTGATTGCATGATAAATTATTTAAGTAAAAGATGAAGTCAAAAAAAGTAATTTGTCTAAAGTGGTCTTTTCTGGAGTATCAGCTATAACGGATCAATAATCCAAAAAAGCGAAGTTATATTTTATTAAAAATATGCTTCAACTTGTCCGGAGTTATCTTTGTTTTCCAATCCTTTCCCAAGGCATTCTCCCAAAGTGGTACCATGCCCAGGGAGACTGAGATCATAGTGTTCATTTCGGATTCAGACAGATCCCTGCATATACCAGTTGGCAATACAATATCATGATATTGCATCATGCGATGGAACATGTCCACCCCTTCCGGGTAAAATTCCTGCAGGTGCTGAAATACCAGGCAATTCCCTAATCCATGTTTTGTACCCAGCACATACGACAACCCATAACTCATGGCATGTGCTACCCCTACCTGGGAATAGGCTATACTCATACCTCCATGCCAGGATGCCATCATTAGCTTATCTCTTGATTCTTCGGGGCATAAATCGCCTAAGAAAACCTCTTTACATAACTCCAGGGCCTTTTCGCCATAACTCTGACTAAATGCATTCAGATAAGTTCCATTCAATGATTCGATACAATGGATATAACAGTCCATCCCGGTATAAAACCATTGTTGTTTGGGAACCCCCAAAGTAAGGTCCGGATCCAGCAGTACCTGATCAAAAGGCGTAAAGTCCGAATTTATACCCAGTTTCTTATCGGGTCCTAGTAATACTGTTGTCCTTGACACCTCGGCACCCGTACCGCTAATAGTTGGGATCCCTACATGGTAAATAGAGGGTTTGGAAACTAAATCCCATCCCTGGTAGGTTGCGGCACACCCATTATTGGTAAGTAATATGGAAACAGCCTTAGCCAAATCTAAGAGCGTACCCCCGCCTATCCCGACAATTCCGGAAGGTGGTTCCTGAAATTCGTGCTTGATCTTAGCCACTAAGGCATCTACCTGTTCCGTTTTGGGTTCTTCATCGGCCGAAATGAATACTATCTGATCATTAAAAAGCAATGGGATCCTTTGGATCAGTGAAGTATCCTCAAAAACATCATCAATTAAAAAAATGATGGGGGCTTCAGAACTTTTCCGCTTTGGCAATAAGATCTCCCCTAATTGATCAAAACAACCGTTCCCAAAAACCACGCGGGGTACCATGGGAAAATTGCGATACCCGGTATTGCTTTTATTCTTATCCAACTTTATGATCAATTCTTTTTCAGGCTCCATTCGGTTAATTAAGGTATTTTAAAACATCTTTTATATTTCCCAGCGTCAGGTGGTTATTGGTATGTTCTTCCGGATGTACTTCCTCATGCGCCCAGGTGGTATGAAAAGGGACATGAACGGCTTGTGCCCCAATATTTACGATTGGTATCACATCCGATTTTAAAGAATTCCCGATCATTAAAAACTCACTCACATCTATCTCGAGATGGTCCAGCAAATTCTGATAATTATGTTCCTTCTTATCACTGAGCACTTCTACATGGTGAAAATATTCAGACAGGCCAGATCGCTCCAATTTTCGTTCCTGGTCTAACAGATCGCCTTTTGTAAGCACAATTAAACGGTACTTTTTGGATAACACCCTTAGTACTTCCTCAACATCGTCCAACAATTCTACCGGATGCGCTATCATGTGTTTACCAAGATCCAAAATTTTAGATAAGGTTGTCTGTGACACCTTATTATTTGAAATATCTATGGCCGATTCTATCATAGAAAGCATAAAACTTTTAATACCATACCCGTAGAGGTCTAAGTTATCGATTTCCGTTCTAAATAGTTCCTGGTCTATTTTGTTTTTGGTCTCATATTTTTCCAACAAATCGGCAAAGGCTTCCTCGGCCTCCCTGAAATAGGTCTCATTTACCCATAAGGTGTCGTCAGCATCAAACCCAATGACTTTAATATTTCTATAATCTACTTCCACGCCGCTATTGCTTTTTCCAGATCCTCGGGGGTGTCTATTTCTATTCCCGTCACCCGGGTCTCTACCATTTTAATTTTCTTTCCATATTCCAGATACCGGATAGCTTCAATCTTTTCTGCGGCCTCCAGGGGTAGCATGGGCAGCCTCTTAAAATCGAGCAAGGCACGCTTTCTAAATGCGTACACTCCTTTGTGTTTGTAGTATACTGGCGCACTATCAATGGTCCTGGGATATGGTATTGCCGCTCTTGAGAAATAAAGGGCAAAATTATTTTGATCAACGATGACCTTTACGGTATTCGGATTTGCGATATCCTCCGGATCAGAGATCCTGGTCATAAGGGAAGCCAGGTCTATTTCCTTTTGGGTATCACTTTTAAAAACCTCGAGAAGACTAGCCAAACTTTCCCGGTCCGTAAAAGGCTCATCTCCCTGAACATTGACCACAATATCTATATCCATCGAACTGACAGCTTCGGCGATACGATCGCTCCCGCACTCGTGTTCTTCAAGGCTCATGAATGCTTTGCCCCCCGCCTCATTTACCGCATTAAAAATAACATCGCTATCTGTAACCACATACACGGCATCGAACAATTTAGTTTGTTCCGCCGCCTGATAGGTTCTTATGATCACCGGTTTTCCTGCGAGATCTTGCATTAGTTTGCCGGGAAACCGGGAGGCCGCATACCTTGCAGGAATCATTGCGATAATTTTCATGTCGTTTTTTATCCTTTTAAATTCTATTTGTTCAACCTGGGCCTGAGTTTTCGATATATGGAGAAAATTATGACTAGTATAAAGATGACCAGAATAGCGGCCAATATGGGTGCAAAGATAGAAACTATCGAAACTACCGTGGCCGTTCCCGTTTCAACCGTTGAAATAAGAGGATTTCCTAAGCCCCCGGTTGTTGCCGTAGAAGCTAATCTGCTGGTAGCAGATGCTCCTCTGATTGCTGTGGCAGTACCCCCTCCCGCTATTATGGCTAAAGACCAGGTAATGACAGGATCCAGATCTGAAACAGTAGCCACCATTACGGCTGTTCCTGCCAAAGCTGCCAGTGGCATTGAAAGGCCGTCCAACAATGAATCGACCCATGGAATAAAATAAGCGAATACCTCCACAATGGTCGCAACACCCAGGGTAATTACAGCAGCCAAACTACCTATCCAATCCCAATTATCATTGAGGTCCCACATTCCAAAATAAGAAGCCAAACTCAGTGCAAACAAAGGCAGAAACACGCGAAAACCAACCGAGGCGGCCAGGCCAATTCCTAAAAATAAGCTGATAATGGTTTCCGTAGTCATTCTAAGGCAATCTTTAGTCTAAAATAACGTATTCTTAATCAACAAAAAAATCATCTTTAAAACCAATTAAATACAATTTTTCCCTGGCTCTGGTTATCGCTGTGTATAGCCAGCGCAAATATTCCCGATCAGGGCCATTGGGCAGGTACGGTTGCTCTACAAAAACCGTATGCCATTGGCCTCCTTGTGATTTATGACATGTTATGGCGTATGAAAATTTTACCTGATGAGCATTGATATATTTATTGTTCTTCACGGCCAGGAATTTTTTGTATTTCGATGTTTCATGGGCGTAATCCTTTAGAACTTCCTGATACAGGGTATTCCCATCTTCATAGGATAATGAAGGGGTTTCGGCATGGATCGTATCTAAAAGGAGAA
>CALZFZ010000137.1 GCA_945786965.1 uncultured Muriicola sp.
AAATCGGTCATAGACAGGACCTATCCTTTTGAACAGATCCCGGAAGCTTTTCTGTATGTGTTGAAAGGGCAGAAAACGGGCAATGTAGTAATTGCCATATCTCAGGATAATTGAATTAAAGGTAGCTGAATCCAAATGATAAAAATGAATAAATACCTGCTTATACCTTTGATGATAGGAATCCTAATGATTATTATTTTCATTAGTGTTGCGCAGACCTTAACCTCAGTTTGGATATTTATTCCCGGTGTTATTTTAACCTTTGTAGTCTATTTGAAAACCTATTATAAAAGGATACCTGAGCCCCAAAAAGTTTTACCCCTTTATTTACTGTTAATGGGTATTCAATGCATTCACTTTGCAGAAGAATATGTAACCGATTTTCATGTGGAGTTACCACATTTATTGGGACAGGAACCCTATCCCCTAGATTATTGGCTAACTTTTAATATGACTGCTTATTTCTTTTTTATAATAGGCGGAATTGCCATTTATAAAAAGAAAAAGGAGTATATGATCCTCCCTTTATTTTTTATTGTTATAGGGGTACTCTTAAATGGTTTGGGCCATGTGCTGCTTAGCATCTATTCCGGGGGTTATTTTCCCGGCTTATATTCGGCCTTATTATATGTTTTACTGGGTCCTATTTTGATAAAAAGAATAGTATATGACGCCACTTCAAGCCATTTAGAAACCGAAAAATTTATGTAAATTGTAGTTACACCAACCAGAATCTATGAGATTTGTAGCTATCTTTTTCATCATAGCCTTTGTATTGCTGACTTCGTGTAGGCAAAAAAAATATATGGAGGAGGTTCCTCCGGAAAACGGACTTCGATTCGAAAAAATTAGCTTTTACAGATACCCGGTTAGCGAACGGGATACCCTACCATTTAAATACCGACTTACCTATTATTTTGACAATGGCCATCCTCATAGATGGATGGAATTGGATTCCTCGGGCACGCTACAGATAGATTATATCTATGAATATGATGCGGATTGGGAAGAGACAGGGGCCAGGTATTTAGAACCGGGTGAAACGGATTATTCCAAAGAGATCGTGACGTTCAAGAATGACAGCACCAAAGTCACCGAATGGCCAGATTCTACAGGAACCGTTTTTTATACCATGATCGATAATCTGAATGAAGAGGGCAAAACCTACCGGGCCACCTTTATTGGTAAGACCACAGATGGTGTGGATTCTACCTTTTATACAAACGAGGGATTTGAAAAAAGGATCTTTTTTACGAATAACAAGGGCAAGATCTTTAACGATCGTTCCTATGTTTACGACTCTATAAACGCGCTCGGTGATTGGACTGTGCGGAAAAAGATCATGAATGACACGGTCCGGGAAATCCACCTGCGTGAACTCAGTTATTCAGGTGACTTCAATTCAAGAGAAGGGATCTTCTTGGAAGGAATCATCAGTACTTTTACCGAAGACGAAAATGTTATTAGCTTTTCGGCGAATGAGGACTTTTTGTTTTTTACCAGAACGAGCGACTGGTTACACCAAACCGGGTATATTGCCAAAAAGCAAAACGGGATATATACACTTCCTGAACCTGTTCCTGGCATGGATAGTATCTATAATGGTGCCATCTCACCCCAGGGAGATCGTATTTTATACAGTACTCGTATTGATGATAAAAATGAGATATGGCTTCAGGAGAAAACCGATAATAAATGGCAAACTCCAATGAATTTAACGGTAACCTCGGACCTTGAGGGGGGATATTTCCATTGGTTAAGTGATGATGAAATTTACTTCTATATTCCTGCCAATAATGGAGATATTGTGCAAGGGCAACTAAAGGATAATGTCCTTTCAATTATTGATTCTATGTCTGTTCTTAACACCTCAGAAGGAACAGAATTTAGCCCTTTTATGGAAAGGCAAAAAAGATTTCTAATTTATACGCGCTATCTCGATGGGGTGACCCCCGAACAAGGGTTTTTTATAAGCCGTAATACGGGAACTAAGGAACAACCCATATGGGCACAGGCAACAAAAATTGAGGGATTACCCTATGGTTGGAGCGCAAATATTCTGGATTCCTCGAAAGTATTAATATATTCAAACGGTGAAGATATTTACAGTTCTTCCTTGGATGTACTTGCGATTATCCCAAATGAATATTAGGATCCGAATGTCAACTGAAGGAATTGATAACACGATTGTAAAGAAAAATGGAAAAGCTAAAGAGACTTTATAAATACCTTAATAAACCCGTTATCCAAAAATCTGTTTGGGCAGATCTGCTTCTTTTATTACCAAGATTTATATGTGGTGTTTTATTGACGGTCGATTTTGGAGCCTCCAAGTTTGGTATGCCCTGGTCTCCTCCTGAAAAAGAGTTAGGCCTGTTTGAGGTAGTGTATTGGTTTCCTCAAGATGTAGCCGAATACGGCGGAATTTTTGCAATGTTCCCGGTATTTTTTGCATGGATGGGGGCTTTTAGTGAGGCGGTAGGTGGCCTTATGTTAGCCATAGGGTTTAAAACAAGGATAGCTGCCTTCCTGATAGTTTGCACCATGTTGGTAGCTATTTTTGGGCAACAATTAGAGCAAGGTACCTGGGGAATGTTACCGGCCATGGGATTTTTATGGGTAGGGATTTATAGTTTGGTCAATGGATCGGCCCGATTTGGTCTGGATTATCTGATCGATAAAAAACTAAAATTGAAGTTGATTGAAGGTCCATAAAAAAAAATACATATTACTTCTTATTTCATGTATGTTATTAGGTGCCGCAACTGCACAGGATGGCAATGCAGGGACTCATGAACGATGGGAATATCTGTTGGTAGATAC
>CALZFZ010000138.1 GCA_945786965.1 uncultured Muriicola sp.
CTTTCCGCCTGCTTCTTCGACTTTGTCTATACCAGATTGTACATCTTTGCAGGAAATATATAATAAGGGCCCTTCTGTGGCACTGGGTGCGTAAAATTCGGCATGTTTCACCAGGGAACCGGATGCGCCCATCTTATTTTCCGCAAAGGGAAACCATCCCATGAGTAAATCATTAAAATTTTGCACCTGTATCATGATATCAAAAACAGATTCATAAAATTTCTTGGCTCTGTCCATATCGTGTACAGGGATCTCGAACCAGCCTACCATATTCGCTTCCATTTTCTTCCAATTATTTTTCTAATTGTGATTTTAAAGTTGATAAGCCTTCCTCAAAATCTTTACCAACCATTTTATCCATGCTCATAAAGAGCATCATGATGCTCATGGGAAACTTATTTTTACCTTTAAACCCCCAGGTTACCTTGGTTGCTTTATCCGCGGAATCAGCCACATCAAAATAGCAATCCGAAGTAGACTTCCATGGCTTTAAAAAGCGGAGTTGACCTTCAATCCGCTTGCCCTGTTCAATTTTAGTGATCTCCTGTTCCCCCTCACCCACATCCTTATTTCCCTTCCAATAGCTTATGGCACCTACTTCCCCGTCGGTCCCCGTAAATTTTTTCTCCATATTGGGATCCTTTTTGGCCCAGGGAGACCAGGTATCCTGTTTCTTTAAATACTTTAGATACTCAAAAACTTCATCTTTGGGCTTAGAAATCTCAACTGTTCTAAAAACATCATAGGTTTTAGGAGCGATAATGGCGAGTATAAGAACGATCGCCACAATAATGAGGAGAACATACAGTAGTGTATACATTTGATTATGAATTAGTTGGTTAACTCTTAAAGATACTCAAAATTTATATTTGCCAGATGAAAATCGGGTCAGAATTTTATCGATATCCTTGATCGACTTTTTGGTCCACTCCAATTTTTTATCGCTCATTTCTTGTGCAGTCAACGGCCAGTCTAGTTTAGATTTATGAAGTTTCGAAGTAGTGTATTGCAATAAAATAGCTGCTGCCACAGATACATTTAAACTTTCCGTAAAGCCAACCATGGGTATATTGATAAATGCATCTGCCTCACTTAATGCTATGGGGCTCAATCCTTCTTTTTCGGCCCCAAACATAAAGGCGATCTTTCCGGTTATTGAAAGATCTTCCATTGAAGTCGCATCATTTTGCGGGGTCGTTGCAATAAGTGTATACCCTTTTTTTCTGAGTTCTTTTATACATTGCCGGGTTGTTTCGTAACGGTATACATCTATCCATTTTTGGGCCCCCAGGGCAATTTTTTTATCCAGGAGATTTGCAAATGTATTTTCTATCACATGTACTTCCTGAATCCCAAACACATCGCAACTTCGTATAACAGCGCTTGTATTATGAAGATGATATAGGTCTTCCATCACCACGGTCACGTATTTTGTACGATGAGCCAGGACCTCATCAAAGCGTTTTAAACGATTCTTTGAGACAAAAGATTCCAAATAAGAAACCAAGGCTGGGTCTTTCATTATTCGAATATAATAAAAACGTATCTTTAGATAAGACAGTAGCATATGAAACAAAAAATTGTCGTATTGACCGGTGCCGGAATGAGCGCAGATAGTGGATTAAAGACGTTCCGGGATGCAAACGGACTCTGGGAAGGTCATGATGTTATGGAAGTTGCTTCTCCTCAAGGGTTTAGTGCAAATCCCGAGTTGGTTCTTGATTTTTACAACCAAAGACGCCGGCAATTGCTCATTGCCGAACCCAATAAAGGGCATACGGCCCTGGTACAATTGGAGGAACTGTACGATGTAACCATTATTACTCAAAATGTAGATGATTTGCACGAAAGGGCCGGGAGTAAAAACGTCCTGCATTTACATGGGGAGCTACTAAAGGTCAGAAGTACAGTACATCCAAATGATATTTATACCTGTAAGGAAGACCTTGTCATAGGGGACTGCTGTCCTAAGGGACATCAATTACGACCTCACATTGTTTGGTTTGGAGAAGAGGTGCCTTTACTTCAAGAAGCGGCTGCCTTAACATCGATAGCAGATATCCTGGTCATTATAGGAACATCCCTGCAGGTTTATCCGGCCGCAGGGCTTATGTATTACGCCCCTGAGAATACCCCGATTTATTTCATAGATCCCAAACCAAATATTTCTGCCTCTGCTGAATGGGATTTGCATATTATAGCCCAAAGTGCCGCACAAGGTGTCCCAGCACTTGTCAAGGACTTGCTTGGGAGAGTGCTCTGATCCTTTAACCAAAACATCATTGGCCTTCTTTGTTATGATGTTCGAAAATTAAGCTGACTGCAGGTCCTAATGTCGTTTTAAAACTGTTAAACTTATGGTTATCTTTGCATCTTTCTATCATTAGCTAACTAAAACGGTATGTCATCAAACGAATTAAAAGCGATCTCCCCTATTGATGGTCGCTATAAAAGTAAAGTTGCTTCATTGGTATCGTATTTTTCGGAAGAAGCCTTGATGAAGTATCGTGTTAAAATAGAAATTGAATACTTCATTGCCCTGGTTGAATTGCCTTTACCTCAATTAAAGGATGTAAACCCGGCAATATTTGCAGATCTACGTACTATTTATTCAGCGTTCAGCACAAAAGATGCCCTGGAGATCAAGGAAATAGAGAAAACAACCAACCATGATGTAAAGGCTGTTGAATATTTTATCAAGGGCCAATTTGATGCCCTTGGGCTTTCCCTCTATAAAGAATTTATCCATTTTGGGCTTACTTCGCAGGACATCAATAATACGGCTATTCCCCTTTCTTTAAAGGATGCCATGAACGATGTGTACGTTCCTCAATTTTTTCAATTGGTAGACGTATTAAAGCGCCTGGTTCAAGAATGGGAAAACATCCCCATGCTGGCAAGGACCCATGGTCAACCTGCCTCCCCTACGCGTTTAGGAAAAGAAATCGATGTTTTTGTTACACGTCTCAGGGAACAGTTCAACCTCTTGAACGATGTTCCTTCCGCGGCCAAATTCGGAGGTGCTACCGGGAATTACAACGCCCATAAAGTGGCGTACCCTGAGGTAGATTGGAAAAATTTTGGTGAACATTTTGTCCAGGATAAACTGGGATTACACCACTCTTTCCCTACCACGCAAATAGAGCATTACGATCATATGGCCGCCCTTTTTGATGGGCTTAAAAGGATCAATACGATCATCATAGATCTGAACAGGGACTTTTGGACTTACATTTCAATGGATTATTTTAAGCAGAAGATCAGAAAAGGAGAAGTGGGGTCTTCGGCCATGCCTCATAAAGTTAACCCCATCGATTTTGAGAATTCAGAAGGTAATTTGGGCATTGCCAATGCTATTTTTGAACATCTGTCATCAAAATTGCCTGTTTCAAGACTACAGCGCGATCTAACGGACAGTACGGTATTGCGTAATGTCGGTGTCCCTTTTGCCCATACCTTGATTGCCATGCAGGCAACGATCAAAGGCCTTCAAAAATTGTTGCTGAATAAAGACAAAATAGAAAAGGATCTGGAAGCCAATTGGGCGGTGGTTGCTGAGGCCATTCAGACCATTCTAAGGCGCGAGGGTTATCCAAATCCTTATGAAGCATTGAAGGGGCTTACACGAACCAATGAGGCCATTACACAGCAGTCCATTGCCGATTTTATTGGTACTCTCCAGGTTTCGGAAGCCATAAAGGAGGAATTACGTGCCATTACACCCGCTAATTATACAGGAATCTGATACTTCTTTGTAATTCCTGAAGTAATAAAAAAACCTGACCGGGTTATCCCAAACAGGTTTCTATGGTTTAAATTACTTTTTAATTACCCCTTAAGAAATTGACCAATTTCACCCAGGCCTTCCCCTTTATAATCGGATTGTTGAATGGCTTGCATTAATTGAATCAAATAAGCAGGTTTCATATTATTACCTAATACGCGAACCAGGGCAAATCCTTTATCGTCACTATTTCCATAAATAATTACCTCGTCTATAGCATCTTCTTCGCCTAAATATTTTATAAATCCTTTGCCGTATTTGGAATTTAATTTCATTAATTCTTTATAAGAACTATTCTTTAAAATTGCATTTACCTTACCTTTTTCTACTTCGTATTCCACAGCGTTGCTTGTTGTTTTTTTAAATGCCAACACATTAAGCTTTTTCAAGGACTCAACAGCCTCTCGCTGAGTCTCTGATAAATTGGCATTTTCTAAATTCAATATACTGGCAGGGAGGTCCAAAGAAATGAAATTCGGATTCTCTGAGTTATCAACATAATACTCCTGCAGGCTTTGTGTGGAGGAACATGCCATTAAAAGCACCATTCCGGCTACTATCCACAATTGTGTTATTCTTTTCATTTTTAGGTTGTTTAATAATCTGCAAACAGGGGTATCCTTTTGAGATATAAAGGATACCCACTGCCACAGGATCAATTAATTAGATTTCTTTTTCTTCTCGACCTGATTTAACTCTTTAGGTAAATTCATCTTCTTCGTTAAGGCCCCAATTTTTGTAAGATCAATATCCCCTGTAAGGGTAAGTAATACCGTTTCAATTTTTCGGTCATTGATCTCTACATCTGCATTTTTAATGCCGGTTACGAACATCAGTAGTTCACTCACGTGGTCCTCGTCCTTTCCTTTGCGGATATAGAACTTTACATTGGCGTCCTTATCTTTTACGCGCATTAATTCTTCCAGGGATGCACTTCTCAAATACATATCTACAGTGGCCTTCATATCGGTAGAAATGCTTTTGTTCTCTGTGATAAATACCTTGAGGCCATTTAGGCTTTTGGCAATTTCCATAGCTTCCTTTGCTTCTGGCTCGTCCACGTTAACATCCATCTTAACCAACAGATCGAACATGTTCTTGTTCACGATCACAGAACTCACATCGTCCATATCTTCAAATTTGTCGAAGATAGATTGTGAGAATCCGGTCAATGGTGCCAGCGTTATTGCAATAATTAGAATATACTTTTTCATGATGTTGTTTTTTTAATTGTTCTTGTAAATTTTTTGTTTTGTTTCTTGAAATTCATTTAAATAGGCCACTTTTTGGGTTCCACGATCCAAATTCTGGGCCAAAAGCCCTAAGGCTTTCTTTGTTTGTTGGTAGGCGTATTCTGCCTCCTTCTGTTCCTGGTATTGTTTACCAAAATATATGCCAAATACCAAGACTGCTACAGCTGCAACGGAAATCCATTTGTAATAGTTTACCCTAGGTTTTAATGGAACCTGCTTTGTAAAGCGTTCTTCTTTGGCTTGTGAGAAATAAGAGAACATTGCACTGTATTCTTTTAAATGTTCAGCTACTGATCCTCCGGTAAAATAATCCCGTAAGACTTGCTCTTCGGCCTCCGTGGTTTCGGCCTCAAAGTACTTCTCTAATAATTTTTCTATTCTATCCAATTCCATAACTATGTTTTTCTAATAATTTCTTTCGCACCGTTTTACGGGCCCTGGAAAGGGTTACCCTGACTGCCGTGGGTTGCATTTCCAATAACTCGGCTATTTCTTCAAAACTGTACTCTTCTATATCGCGCAATTGCAAGACTATTTTCTGTTGTTCCGGCAATTCTTCCATGATACGTTCTACCCAGTTTACACTATCATTCACTTCCACCTGACGCTGCAAGGAGATGTTTTCGTCTGCATAATTGCTGTGCACCAACTTTAGGTTACCGGATTGCTTCGATTTTAATCGATCCAAACAAAAGTTTTTTGTCATCGTCATTGCAAAAGCCTCTACATTCCGATACTTGGCCATTCCCTTTTTCCTTGCCCACAACTTCATCAAAATTTCCTGAGTAGCATCCTCCGCTTCTTCTGACGATACCAAAAGGCGCTTAGCCATTCGGTAAAGCTTATCCTTAAAGGGCATCACTACGTTTAAAAACTCAGTTTGCGTCATTATTGGCTGATCGGTTGTTGCGTAAACCATTTCTTACTGTTCTACAAAAAGGAGACGAACTATATCGAAAATTGTTACAAAATTTTTTTTGTTATTTATTATGTGCTTATTTTAGCATAACCTTCCTAACACAGCAGTTTAAGTTTAATTCCAACCTAAGTTATAAAAAGACCTACGGTAATTCATTATTTTGGAATAATTATTGCTCGAATAAAAAAGTGTTCAAAAAAAATTGAAAAGATGAAAAAGTATATTCTATTCCTTCTCTTGGGAGGATTAATCACTGTGTCCTGTAGCAAGGATGATGATACGATCACAGGAGGCAACGGGCCAAACCCGGACCCTTCTGCCAATGTGAATACCCAGGATTTTATGTGGAAAGCGATGAACCTGTGGTATTTCTGGCAGGCCGATGTTGCCAATCTTGCAGATGACCGCTTTTCCAGTAATGCAGAATACACAACCTTTCTTCAAACTGAAGCCGATCCAGGAGATTTCTTTGATAACCAACTGCGTTTTGGCGAAGACCGTTTCAGTACCTACAGTGCAGATTACGAAGACTTTACCAATTCCCTGTCTGGTATTACCAAAAGTAATGGTTTGAGCTTTGGATTAATCAATTACAGCGGCGACCTTCTGGTAGGATATATCCGGTATGTGATCCCAAATTCCGATGCCGCCAGTAAAAACATTTTAAGGGGCGAGTTCTTTACGGGAGTAGATGGCACAACCCTAACCATTAATAATTACATCGACCTGTTATTTGGAGAAAATGATACGTATACGCTGAATATGGCAGATATGATCAGTGCAACCGAATACTCAAGCAATGGTAAAGAAGTAAGCTTGACAAAAGAAGAAAATTTCCAGGAAAATCCGATCTTCATTTCAGAATCTTTTGATATTAATGGGCAAAAAATTGGGTACCTGTATTACAACCGGTTTTTGAACGAGTTCGATGAAGAACTTAACAATGCGATGATTCAGCTTAAATCCCAGGGGATCACTGATCTTATCCTTGATGTGCGTTACAATCGTGGAGGTTCAGTAAATAGCACCCGGCTTTTAGCCAGCATGATCTATGGGACCAATACCAATGATCTGTTTATTCGTCAGCGATGGAATCCCAAAATTCAGGCGGCATTTAGTGCCTCCGATGTGGAGGATTATTTTGCAGACAGAACAGGTGCCGGAACAACCATTAACAGCCTCAATTTAAACAGGGTATACATCCTTACCACCGGCAGAACGGCATCGGCCCCCGAATTGTTGATCAATGGCCTGGATCCATACATGGAGGTCATTCAGGTAGGGACCACGACAACAGGTAAGAACGAATTTTCATTGACCATGGTAGATGATCCTGGAAGGGATGGGGCTCCCTTTATCTATTCCCCATCTCGGGAATCCTTTATAAATTCGGAAAATCGATGGGCCTTACAGCCACTGGTAGGCCGAAACGAAAACTCGGTGGGCTTTTCAGACTACACTACTGGTTTCATTCCGGAAATTGAGTTGGCAGAAGATCTTGCCAATCTTGGGATCCTGGGCGACCTAAATGAACCCTTGTTAGCCCGGGCAATTGAAGATATTACGGGCATGTCTGGCAAACGCGACTTTAGCGTTCAAATACCGGCCTATCCCTATGCAGATTCGGATATGTTTACGCCAATGAAGGACAACATGGTATTGGATAAACCCATAAAGATCAACTTGAAGTAATATTGATTTAAAGGCCCGAAATTTCGGGCCTTTTTCAATTGTTATAAGTTTAAATTAAAACCCACCCGAATATTTCTGCCCCGGGTTGTAAAACCAATCACTTCCGTATAATCCGTATTTAAAAGATTTTCAACATTTAAGAACACATCTAATTTGTCAGGAAGGATCTCATGAGACATATAACATCCTAGAAGCGAAAAAGATTCCAAAGGCAAATCCTCAAAAGCATTAAAATCGGTATCTAGTCGTTCCCCCATATACGAGTAGCTAACGGATGCATACTGTTTTTTTGAAATTTGATAGCCGATAGTCGTGTTTAATTTATGTTTTGGGATGCGAATGGCATTATCTCCCTTACGTTCTGTGAAGGTATAATTCGATTGGAAATTCAGACCTTGAACCGGACTCCATTCTATTTCAAATTCCATTCCCTGGGCATCAATGGTCGTATCTGCATTGTTGTATGTAAAAGTACCGTTGTCAAAGAATACATAATCTTCCTCCTTCCGGTTAAAATAAACCACATTGGCACGAAGCTTTCGCGCAACGGCATATTCTAAGCCACCCTCCAATGTACGGTTGGCTTCTGGCTTTAAAAGTGGGTTCGCACCAAACTGACCAAACAATTGCGTAAGGGATGGGGTTATATAAGCAGTGGCATAGGTACCAAAAATCTTAAAATAAGAAACCTCTCTTTTAACTGTAAAGGACGGATTGAGGTTATACACAAATTCAGATCCATACTCCGAATGCATGTTTAACCGCCCGCCAATGTTCAGATTGATACCCAATGGACTTGCATAAACCATGGAAACATATGGGTCTGCAAACGTAAACTGATTCAAAGTTTCAAATTCCGTCCACTCCCGGTTGTAGTTTATCCCGATGATGGTATTGAGGTTTTTGAAGGTGTATTTGTTGAACAGATCTGCTATAAAATTACTTCCATCAAATTCGCCAGGAAAAGCGCTGATATTCTCTGAATTGTAGGTAGTATAAGCGGCATTTAAGGTTGTTATACCCTTGCCATAGGTAAATATAGAAGTGATCCCAACGCGTTTCTGCTCACTTTCAAATGTATAGGGGGCATCTGTTAGTCCAAAGGATTCGTCATAGGCCGATCTGAAATTAGACTGATTTCCATAAAGGTTCATCCTAAAATTATTGTTAATCCGATATCCCAGCCTGAGATCGGTATTGAACGACGAAAAAGGATCTTTTTCATTTTCCGGTGTGATTAGAGAAGACATTCCATCTGAAAATCGATTGTTAAACCCAATCTTATAACTGAATTTCTCTAGCGTGCCATCAACCCAAACACTGTTCGTAAAATCATTCAGCCTGAAATTTTGGTCGTCTTCAGTTTGGTTAGTGCCCATTGAAGACTGGAAATTACCCTGTATCGGCCTTGTTGATGCTTCCCGGGTGGTAATATTTATGACTGCTGAGGCTGCATTGGCTCCATAGAGTGCACTGGATGCTCCTTTAATAATTTCGATCGATGCAATGGCCGCGGCCGGAAGCAATCGCAGATCGTATTCCTGTGAGAATGAAGAAGGATTCGAAACCCTTACACCGTCTATCAATACAAGTACTTGCTTACCCCTACCCCCGCGGATGAAAGCGCCAAGTACCTCTCCCTGTCTTCCTCTGCTTCCGGAAATTTCTATCCCGCTTTTTGTGTTTATGATCTGTGCAACAGATTTCCCCTGGTTTCTTTTTAGCTCTTCTGGGCCTATTTTAATAACTGTTTTGCCGGAATTTTCCCTTTTTGTGGGAAAACGGGTATCACTTACCACTACTTCTTCCAAAACCTGGGTTCGGGTTGAGTCTGCTATTTTTTCCTGGGCACATAATGTGGATACAATCATCAAGAAAGCACAGGAACAAATGAAAGTTTTGTTCATTGGGTTAAATTCCTATAAGGGAGTAAAGTATGTGCGTACATACGTAAACTTTTATCCCGAAAGTTATACAACATCGTTGTTGAAAATGGCAGGTCTCCTGACTTGCGTTTTAGCATCTACCTTCCCATCTTATAGTAAAGACAGTGGTTTTGAAGAGATGCTAAACGTATTACCTTTATAAGGTCTTACTTAGCTTACAGTTGCGGGAACAGCTCCGGACTTGCACCGGATTCCCTTTTAATTCTGCCCTTTTAAGAAAGCACAGAAACCATAGTTCGGGGCGAAGATAAACAAATTGGTATATCTTTTTAGCAAAGAGCAAATAACAGTACTTTTGAAAATTCTGATCAATCAGCTATGAGGAAAATTACCGGTGTATTTATCATTTTGTGTTTGCTAGGTTGCAGGCAGGGCATAAAAAATGAAAGTGCATCTTCTGTCCAGGAAGTAAATACTACTGTTTCTCAAATGCTACATGCAAACGGATTTTCTATCCAAAAGGAAGACTCCGGAATATCTGTTATTACTGTGCACACCCCCTGGCCAAATTCCGACAAGGCTTTTCGCTATGCACTTGTACCCAAGGAAAAGATGTCTGATATAAAAGTAAATAACGCAGAATTTGATGCCGTCATTCCGGTCCCTGTTGAGAAACTGGTTGTGACCTCAACTACCCATATCCCGGCTTTGGAAGCTCTGGGAGTGGAGGATCGATTGATCGGATTTCCGGGCACTCAATATATATCTTCACAAAAGACGCGTACCAGGATTAAAGAAGGTAACATCCAAAATATTGGAAACAATGAAAGCATGAACACGGAAATGGTGCTGGATCTTAATCCTGAGTTGGTTATTGGGTTCGGTATTACTTCAGAGAATACAGCCTATGAAACCTTGATTCAATCTAATATTGCGGTGGTCTATAATGGGGATTGGACCGAAAAAACACCTCTTGGCAAAGCTGAGTGGATCAAGTTTTTTGGGCCTTTTTTTGGAATGGAGGACAAAGCAGCAACAATTTTTGAAGAAATAGAATCGGCCTACGAAAAGGCCAAAAGTATGGCTAAAGAAGCAAAAAAGGGTCCTTCTGTAATGAGCGGTGCTCTCTATAAAGACGTTTGGTACGCACCAGGGGGACAAAGCTGGGCAGCCCAGTTCATAAAAGACGCAAACGCCGATTATTTATGGAAAGAAACCGTGGAAACGGGCAGCTTGTCACTGAGTATTGAAAGTGTGCTGCAAAGCGCCTCTCATGCCACTTTTTGGGTGTCCCCATCGCAATTTACTTCCTATTCAGAACTTGCAAATGCCAATACGCATTACCGGCAATTTGATGCTTTCAAGGACAGAAACATCTTTACGTATGCACTAAGTAAAGGAGATACGGGCGGCTTGCTGTTCTATGAAATGGGACCTAACAGACCCGATTTGATCCTGAAAGACCTAATTCATATCTTTCATCCCGATGTTTTGCCAGATCACACTTTATTCTTCTTTAAGCCTTTAAACAATTGAAAAGTTCGTTCTCATATCGGTTCTTATTGTTGTTTTTGGCACTCATACTTTGTCTGGGATTAAATATTAGCATGGGATCTGTTGATATTCCCTTTAGAGCTACTTTGAGGCATATATTCTTAAATGCAACTTCCGACGATTCATGGCATTACATTATTTGGAACTATCGAATCCCAAAAGCGATTACGGCCGTTTTGGTTGGGGTTAGCCTTTCCTTATGCGGCTTATTAATGCAGACCTTATTTCGAAATCCATTGGCCGGACCCTTCGTACTTGGAATAAGCTCGGGAGCCAGCCTGGGAGCTGCCTTTCTTATCATGGGAAGTGGGATTATTGCAGGCTTGATAGGAACCAGTTTTGTGAACGATATATCCTTGGCCGTTGCCTCAAGTATGGGAAGTTTATTAGTGCTAATGGCCGTTATCGCCATGGCAAGGCACGTTAAAGATACGATGGCCCTGTTAATTATCGGGCTGATGTTTGGGAGCATAACCGCAGCTTTGGTTACGGTGCTATCTTATTTTGCCAAGGCCGAAGAATTGCAGCAATATATTTATTGGTCTTTTGGCACTGTTGGAAATTTAAATTGGTCGCAGGTTACCTTGTTAAGTTTTATCACCATTATTGGTCTTGTCATCAGTATTTTTTCGATCAAATCCTTAAATGCCCTCCTGCTGGGTGAGAATTATGCGAGAAGCATGGGTGTGAAAATTAAGAAATCCCGATACCTGATAATTATCGCCACAGGTATCTTAGCAGGATCGGTTACTGCTTTTGCAGGGCCCATTGCCTTTGTAGGACTCGCCGTACCCCATTTAACGAGGCAGGTATTCAATACAACAGATCACAAGGTACTAGTGCCGGGAGTAATCCTTTATGGAGCTATTTTATTATTGATTTGTGATACTATAGCGCAGCTACCCTCCTCCACCTATGTTTTACCGATAAATGCAATTACCTCTGTAATTGGGGCGCCGGTGGTGATTTGGTTGCTGGTGCGAAAACGAAAAATGATCTTTTGAGAACGTCCAGTGCATACCGGAACTATCGGGATTTGCTTTAATATTAAGTAACTTCGCGCAGGCATTTACTTAAAATAATTCAATATCAAGGATACAATAAAACATACAACCCTGGACATTCAGCACCTAAGTATAGGGTATCCTAATAAGCGGACGAATACGGTTGTTGCCGAGGATATCAGCTTTTCTCTAAAACATGGTGAATTAACGGGCATTATTGGTGTGAATGGCATTGGCAAGTCTACACTGCTCCGTACCATGGGACGTGTGCAACCTAAATTATCAGGAAACATAGCTTTGAACAATACTACCCTGGAAGATCTAAACAATGAGGAATTAGCCACCCAGATAAGTATCGTATTAACAGAACCTCTGGCAACCAAGAACCTTACAGTAAAAGAGCTTATAAGCCTGGGAAGACAGCCCTATACCAATTGGCTGGGACTATTGACCCCACAAGACCATTCGAAAATAATGGACGCTATTAAAATGGTTGAGCTCCAAGCACTTCAAGATCGAAAATGCTATGAACTAAGTGACGGACAGCTGCAAAAAGTGTTGATAGCCAGGGCATTGTCCCAGGATACCCCCATTATACTATTGGATGAGCCAACAACCCATCTTGATTTGTATCATAAGGTTCAAATTTTAAAAATGCTCAAGCGAATTGCTCACGACCTTCACAAAACCATTGTTTTTACTACTCATGAGATCGATATTGCCATTCAGCTCTGTGATAAAATGTTGATATTAGATAGGCCGACCTGTCATTTCGGCGCTCCTTGCGAACTTATAGAAAATGAAAGCTTTCAAACCTTGTTTCCATCAGATACCATAAGGTTCGATGCAAAAACGGGTTCTTTTAAGATCAAAAACTAACTTTTACCTGCAATGTAAATTAAGCCTAATGCGCTATCTTTACATGAAATAATAGCATTGGATGAATTCGTATTTAGTAACGCTTATTGTTGGTGTCCTGCTTGGTTTGATTGGCTTTTTCCTTGGAAATTATATTCAACGCCTCAAAACAACATCGAGCCAAAGTACCCTTGAAGAACGGGAAAAACAACTTCGCATAAACCTTCAGGAACTGGAAAATAGATTATCTGAAGAAAAAGAGCAATCCGAGTTTCTACGCCGCCAGAAAGAAGAATTAGGTCAGCAAATTGTCAAGCACCAGGCCGACCTTGAGAACTTATATGTTAAAAACAGAGAGCAAAAAGAAGAAGTGAATCAATTGCAGGAAAAATTTACCAAAGAATTCGAGAATTTGGCCAATAAGATCCTGGATGAAAAAAGTTTAAAGTTCACAGAGCAGAATCAAAAGAATATTAAAAATATCCTCAATCCCTTACAAGAGAAAATTCAATTATTTGAGAAGAAGGTCGAAGAAAGTCAGAAAGAAAGCATAAGCATTCATTCTGCCCTGCGAGAGCAACTCTTAAATCTTCAAAATCAGAATTTAAAAATAACCCAGGAGGCAGAGAACTTGACCAAAGCCCTGAAAGGCGATAGCAAAATGCAGGGGAATTGGGGGGAATTGGTCCTGGAACGAGTTCTGGAAAAATCAGGATTGGAGAAGGATCGTGAGTATTCGGTACAGCAAAATTTCACCAAGGAAGATGGCAGCCGGGTATTGCCCGATGTGGTCATAAATCTTCCGGACGGAAAAAAAATGATCATAGATTCCAAGGTATCGCTCACGGATTACGAACGATTCGTAAATGCAGAGGAAAACATGCAGGAAAAATACCTAAAGGATCATATCAATTCCCTCAAGAAGCATGTGGAACAACTGTCGGCAAAAAAATATGAGGATTTATATGAAATGGAGAGTCCAGATTTTGTGTTGATGTTCGTACCTATTGAAACCGCTTTTTCAATTGCGATCAACAAGGATAATAGCCTTTATAACAAAGCTTTTGAACAAAACATTGTTATCGTTACTCCTTCAACTTTACTTGCTACCCTTCGTACCATAGACTCCATGTGGAACAATGAGAAACAGCAACGAAATGCCATCGAAATTGCACGTCAGGCAGGGGCATTGTATGATAAATTTGAAGGATTTGTGTCGGACCTTACCAAGGTGGGTAAAAAAATGGATGAGGCAAAAACAGAGTACCGGGGTGCCATGAACAAACTGGTAGAAGGAAGGGGCAATATCATTACAAGCATCGAGAAATTAAAGAAAATGGGGGCGAAGGCAAAGAAGTCCATGCCAGATTCCATTTTAAAACGTGCCAAGGAGAACGATTACGACGAAGAACCTACCCATTTAAACCTTTAGGTTTACAGCGTTTTTAATTCCAAAACAAATACAATATTTAAACAATGCCGGATAGTACATATGATTTTGGATTAATAGGCCTGGGGGTCATGGGTCGTAATTTTATACTGAATGTGGCTAATAATGGTTTTAAGGCCTTCGGATATGATCTGGATCATGAAAAGGTAAATGCGTTGAAAAAAGAAGGAGGGGATTTAGCTAAGGTCGACGCTTCCGATGATATCAATATCTTCCTCAACTCGTTAAGCCTGCCCAGAAAAATAATGCTATTAGTACCTGCAGGGAAGATCGTTGATAATGTAATTGAAAGCTTGCTCCCTTTACTCAAGAAAGACGACATTATCATTGACGGTGGTAACTCCCTTTTTACAGATACGGATCGTAGGGAAGCCTATTTAAAAAGCAAGGGGATCCATTTTTTTGGTGCCGGCGTGTCCGGTGGCGCGAAAGGGGCTCGGAAAGGTCCAAGTATCATGCCTGGGGGCTCAAAGGAAGCCTATAAGGAAGTTCAGCCAATTTTTGAAGCCGTAGCTGCTAAATTCAATAATGAGCCTTGTGTGGCCTATTTAGGTCCCAAGTCGGCTGGGAATTACGTAAAGATGATCCATAATGGTATAGAATATGGGTTAATGCAACTCACCTCTGAAATGTATTTTATTTTAAAAAATGCCGGTAAGTTAACGAATGATGAATTGCACAAGGCCTTTGATAGCTGGAATAGAGGACGTTTACAGTCATTTTTGGTCGAGATCACTTCTGAGGTCCTTTCAAAAGAAGATGATTTAGCGGATGGCCGTCTGGTCGATAAAATTTTGGATAAAGCGAAACAAAAAGGAACGGGGAAATGGACTTCACAGAATGCTATGGATCTTGGGATTCCTATCCCAAGTATCGATATCGCGGTAAGCATGCGCGAAATATCGGCCCTGAAGGCAGAACGCCTTGAAGCGGAAAATATATATGGAAAGCTGCAACCTGCAGCAATTGATAAGGCATCGCTGCTAAAAATAGCCGAGGAAGCCCTTTATTTTTCCTTCATCATTACCTATGCTCAGGGGCTTCATCAACTAGCCGAAGCTTCCAGGGAATACCAGTATGGGCTTAATTTAGCTTCGATCGCTAAAATATGGCGGGCCGGATGTATTATCAGGGCAGGCCTGTTGGACGATATCACCGAGGCCTACAAGGAAAACAGGCAGTTAGCTAACCTGCTTTTGGCCCCTTCCTTTGTTAAGAAGTTAAAGGAAACTGTACCATCTGTAAGAACCCTGGTTACATATGCCGCTACCAATGGAATTCCAATGCCCGGACTTTCCAACTCTCTGACCTATTTTGATGCATATAGCAGTGGACGATTACCTCTGAATCTTATTCAGGCACAACGAGATTATTTTGGTTCGCACACTTACGAACGCACTGACAGGGAAGGAATTTTTCATACTGAATGGGGGGAATAAAATGGTTTATCAAAAATTAAATACGCGGCTTAGGTTAAATCCAAAATAAATATTCCCATCTCCCCAGTCGCCTACCGCATTCCCAAGAAAACCGCTTTCAAAGGTGGGCTGTGCATTCGTAAAATGCAACTGAAATACATGACCCCCGGTTTCTATATCTACCCCTATAGATAATGGATTAACAAAGGGAGATCCATCGGCTCTGTTCAAATGCCAGCCATAGTCCAGGTTGAGACTTAATCGCTGGGAAAGCTTTACCCTACCTCCTAACCCCAAAGCCAATTGTGAATTATCCTGAGGCGCATAGTCCACATAGCCTTCATAAAAATAGGTAGGCATAATTTGTACCGAAATATCTTCACTTAATTTCCTCGATATTAATACTTGTTGTGTAAAAGATACCCGGTCTCCCATAGTGACTTCCTGTTGTAAAACAGGCTCATCCAAAAGGGTATTGAAGGCGATCTGGCTATACCCAACAACGGTTACCGGAAACTTCTCATTCTGTTGCACAAAGCGATATTTCCCCGAAACATCATAGGTTTTATTAAAGGAACTTCTCGCTATAGACAGGTTAAATCCATCGGAGAATCCATAAATGAAATGTAACCGTGTATTGGCAAAATCCAAGCCAAAAAAATCGTCCAGGCCATTTTTTATACTTCCAAATCGATGAGAAACAATAAAATAGAATTCTTTTTCATTAACCAGTTTGGTAGACTCAAAATTCACAATTTTAAGGCCTTTAAATGCTGCATCAACCAGAGCCGTACTATCGGTCTTATCAATCGCATCTAACAAATCGTCCTGAGAAAATACCATAAACGGCATTCCTAGCAACATTACTAAATACAAAATCTTTTTCATAGCAATACAATTTAGATTTTAGTGATTATTTTTCAAATTCGTGGTACATATCCACTCTTAAACTTACAAAGAAAATTCTATTATTGAAGGAAGCAAGGTTTTAGCCGTACCTAAAAAATATCCATTAATTAGAAGAACGCAACCTAACTAATTTATTTGTATCTTTTTATTAAGTAGATTGAATAACAGAAAGTTATCTAAGAAAGTTGTGATGAAAAATATAGGCCACCTCCTGATGTTACTGTGTATGATAGTATGTATTGGCTGTTCTAAAAGTGATAATTCTGAAGGAACGCCAATGGATGATCCTGATGGAGGGGACCCAAACCCCACTGCCTTAAGTTATCAAAACAATATTCGCCCTATTATTCAATCCAATTGCATCGCATGCCATGGAAACCCACCCACTAACAATGCTCCTATGTCATTAACCACATTAAGCCAGGTTCAAAGCGCGGTAGAAACCAGGGGTTTATTATCGAGAATTAATAGTACTACTAATCCGATGCCCCCGGATGGTCTTATGCCTATGTCGGCCCGTCAATTGATTGCGGATTGGGTAGATCAGGGGTTCCCAGAATGAGAAAACTACTTTTTTATATATTCATTTGTTATGGATCCTTGCTTTTGGCACAGGATACCTA
>CALZFZ010000139.1 GCA_945786965.1 uncultured Muriicola sp.
CACTTGTGATTGTCATGTTTTTCACCAATACACTTTGCGAATTACCAACGGCAAGCGCGATGCGCTGGCGGCTCATTTAGGTTTGAAGGTCATTCCATTCGGTATTTACTATCCAATTCCACTACACAGACAAAAAGCCTATGTTGACGATCGTTATAAGGAAACCGATTTTCCGGTCACCAATCAATTGGTAAATGAAGTAATCTCCTTGCCTATGCACACAGAATTAGACGATGAACAAATAGGTTATATTACACAAACCATCCTGCAATTTATAAAATAGAAGAATGAAGATATTAGTTACCGGAGGCCTGGGGTTTATAGGTTCACACACAGCTGTAGAATTACAACAAGCAGGATATGAGGTTGTTATCCTGGACGATTGTTCCAACTCATCTGAGAAAGTTTTAGATGGAATAACAGCTATCACAGGGCAACGACCCATTTTTGAAAAGATCGATCTTAAGCAAAAACCCGATGTAATCGATTTCTTCAAAAGGCATGCAGACCTCTCCGGGGTTATTCATTTTGCAGCATCCAAGGCGGTTGGAGAAAGCGTTGAGAATCCATTGCTGTACTATGAAAATAACATTAATACGCTGGTCTATATTCTTAAACAGCTCGCTCAAAAAGAAAAGGCTGGTTTTATTTTTAGTTCTTCCTGTACGGTATACGGGCAGGCAGAAAAAATGCCGATAACTGAAGATGCCCCTGTTAAAGCGGCGGAATCTCCTTATGGAAACACAAAGCAGATAGGGGAGGAGATCATCAGTGATACTTGTAAGGTAACCCCACACATGAACGCCATTTCGTTACGATATTTTAACCCAATTGGGGCACACCAAAGTGCGGAAATTGGAGAACTACCCATAGGAATTCCACAAAACCTGGTCCCTTTTATTACACAGACCGGGATAGGCTTAAGGGAACAATTGTCGGTTTTCGGAGATGATTACCCAACGGAAGATGGTACATGTATCAGAGACTATATTCATGTGGTGGATCTTGCCAAAGCCCATGTGGTGGCTTTGGAAAGATTGATTGAAGGGAAGAACAAAAAAAATTATGAAGTCTATAATATAGGGACGGGAACGGGTAGTTCTGTTCTGGAGGTCATTGAAAGTTTTGAACGTGTATCGGGAAAGAAACTTAATTATAAGATCGTTGGCAGAAGACCTGGTGATGTGATACAGGCATACGCAGATACCACGAAAGCTAATAAAATACTCGGTTGGAAAGCCCAATCTTCCCTGGATGAGGCCATGCGCTTGGCCTGGTTATGGGAGCAGAAAATAAGGGCATAAATTAGGGTGTATAACTATGCATTTTTAGTTAAAATTATTTGCAACTACGTTACAGCAAAGGCTTTTCTTTTCGGGTTTTTAGATAAACCTTTCTTTCTTAAATTTCGTACATAAAGTATGCTTGAGAAGTTCAATTCCAGCCTTGAGGTCCTTCAGGACGCTATATCGGGTAAACTTTATAAAAGCTTGGTAAGCCAGCTAAATAAGGACATGGCCCTTGCCAATGTTTCGTTAGTTCTCCCTCAGGAAGTAACACCTCTAGACCTTAAATCGGCACTGCATGAAAAGGTATATTTTCTTCTGTTAGAACGCTTTTCAGATTATTTAAACTTACTTTATGTTATCGATGTGCCCGAAAATGCGGTTGTGAACGCCAAAGGAAGGGATATTGTTGAGGTTGCCGATGAGGTCACCTTCCTTATTTTAAAAAGGGAATGGCAGAAGGTTTGGCTGAAGGCAAAGTATAAGTCTTAAACAGAGATTAATATGCATCAAGAATAGGAAATAAGATCATTCTATAAACTATTAAAAGTTGTATTTTTGATAAATTTGATAAGTAAAAAAGAGCGAAATAATCCATGGATAAATATTCTTTTTTAAACGCCGCGCATACTTCTTTTTTCGCGGAAATGTACGATAAGTATGTAACCAACCCGGACAGTGTTGAACCCAGTTGGAGAGCTTTTTTTCAAGGCTTCGATTTCGGGATGGAGAGTGCTTTGGACGAAGTGGGAATTGATACGAACAAGGGCGTTGCCATCAGTTCGAACGGGGAGCAGGTTGTAATCCCGGAGACGTTAAAAAAGGAATTTCAGGTAGTTAAGCTTATTGACGGCTATCGCACCAGAGGGCATTTGTTTACCAAAACCAATCCGGTGCGGGAAAGGCGTAAATATTCGCCAACTCTCGATATTGAGAATTTTGGTTTATCTGAGCGCGATTTGGATACCGTTTTTAACGCAGGTGAGATCATTTGTATTGGGACCGATACCTTGCGTAAAATAATCGCCCATCTTCAGAACATCTATTGCGACGCCATTGGGGTGGAGTATATGTACATTCGGGATCCTGACAAAGTAAATTGGATCCAGGAAAGGCTTAACAAAAATGACAATCATCCACAATTCACTGTGGAGCAAAAGCAGTATATCCTAAAAAAATTGAACCAGGCCGTTTCTTTCGAGAGTTTTTTACATACAAAATATGTGGGACAAAAACGGTTTTCGCTGGAAGGGAATGAGTCGCTCATCCCGGCTGTAGATACCATTGTTGAACGTGCTGCTGCTATGGGCGTAAAGCAATTTGTGATGGGGATGGCGCACCGGGGGCGTTTAAATGTACTTACCAATATTTTCGGCAAGGCTGCTAAGGATATCTTTAGTGAATTTGACGGAAAAGATTACGAACAGGAAATTTTTGATGGAGACGTTAAATACCATTTGGGCTGGACCTCACAACGAACTTCTGAAAACGGGAATAAAATAAACATGAATATTGCCCCAAACCCATCTCACCTGGAAACGGTAGGTGCGGTTGTCGAAGGTATTACCAGGGCCAAACAGGATGTTCATTTTCCTGATGATTTTTCAAAAGTACTGCCTATAGTAGTTCACGGAGATGCGGCCATTGCAGGGCAGGGGATAGCCTACGAATTGGTTCAAATGGCCGGACTCGATGGTTATAAAACAAACGGGACCATTCATATCGTAGTTAACAATCAAATTGGGTTTACCACGAATTATCTGGATGGCCGTACTTCTACCTATTGTACGGATGTTGGCAAAGTTACCCTGAGTCCGGTACTTCATATTAATGCGGATGATGTAGAAGCAGTAGTCCATGCATCCCTTTTTGCGCTGGAATATCGAATGCGGTTTAAGCAGGATGTATTTTTGGATCTGCTGGGATATCGTAAATATGGACATAATGAAGGGGACGAACCAAGGTTTACCCAACCCAAGTTGTACAAGGCTATTGCCAAGCATAAAAATCCAAGGGATATTTATGCGGAGAAATTATTAGCGGAAGGGATCATTGAAAAGGATTTCGTTCGTAGGCTCGAAGAAGAGTACAAAACATCATTGGAAGAAGAACTGGAAGATTCAAGGAAGGAAGATAAAACCGAGATCACACCATTTATGGCCGATGAATGGAGTGGCTTCCAAAATGTGCGGGAATGGGAAATGATGGATCCCGTAGATACTACCTATGATAAAAAGAAATTGACCCTGATCGCCAAAACTATTACTGAATTACCCAAGGATAAAAAGTTTTTGCGAAAAGTTGAAAAACTGGTGGGCGACCGAAAGAAAATGTTCTTTGAATCAGATAGGCTCGACTGGGCCATGGGAGAACTTTTGGCCTATGGATCCTTGCTCGAAGAAGGATTTGGGGTTCGCATGAGTGGTCAGGATGTAGAACGGGGTACATTTTCACACAGGCATGCCGTGATGAAGGTGGAAGAAAGTGAAGAGGAAGTAATGCTCCTGAACCATATATCCGATACACAGGGAAACTTCCAGATCTATAATTCACTGCTTTCCGAATATGGGGTAGTTGGGTTCGATTATGGCTACGCTATGGCGAGTCCAAATACGTTGACTATTTGGGAAGCCCAGTTCGGTGATTTCAGCAACGGGGCCCAGATCATGATAGATCAATACATCTCGGCAGCGGAAGATAAATGGAAGCTGCAGAATGGACTGGTAATGTTATTACCTCATGGGTATGAAGGCCAGGGCGCGGAGCACTCTTCTGCCAGGATGGAGCGGTATCTGCAATTATGTGCCAGGGATAATATGTATGTAGCCGACTGTAGTACACCGGCCAATATGTTCCATTTGCTAAGAAGGCAAATGAAGAGCAATTTTAGAAAACCGCTGATTGTATTTACCCCAAAAAGTTTGTTGAGACATCCAAAAGCTGTTTCTACGGTCGAAGAGTTTGCTGCCGGACGGTTTCAAGAAGTCATTGATGATGCTGAAGCGAAAGTAGATAAGGTTAAATCCCTCGTCTTCTGTACCGGAAAATTTTATTACGATCTGTTGGCAGTTAAAGAAGAGAACAACAGGAACGATGTGGCTTTGGTTCGGGTAGAACAGTTATTCCCTTTGCCGTTGGCGCAAATGAAAGAGATCATAAAAAAATATAAAAAGGCCAATGATTTGGTTTGGGCACAGGAAGAACCCCGAAATATGGGGGCATGGTCTCATTTAATGATGCACTTTAGCGAAGCACAAAAATTTAGGGTAGCCTCGAGGCGTTATTATGCTTCTCCTGCAGCAGGGAGCGCGGTACGCTCCAAATTACGTCATCAACAGGTAATCGATTATGTTTTTGACAAGTCGAAGGACAATATGACAAGACCTGCAGCAAAAACTGAAGCGAAGCAATGAACAGGATTTTAGTCTTTCTTTTGTTGGTGTATTCGGGTCTTTCTTTTTCGCAGGACGAATTGCCCAATTACGCTAATATGGTCACAAAATTTTCGACGCTTTATAATGCCCAGGACTACCAGGGGATTTATAATTTGTACGATGTGAATATGCAGAAAGCCATGACCATGGAAGAGAACATAGAGTTCTTTGCGGAAAAGGTGAACCGGCTTATGGGCAATATTAACGCCGTTCAGTTCATTGGGTTCCAAAGGGGTGCCCATGTGTACAGGGCAACTTTTGAACGGGCCTTGTCTAATATTTTAATTTCTCTGAATTCGCAGGATAAGATCAATGGATTTTATATTTCACCCCCTAAACCTGTTGGGATTCCGATCCTGGAACGGAATATTACGAATATGAACATACCCTTTAAAGAAGAAGTATTTGTTTATTGGGGAGGTACCACTTTAGATCAAAATTACCACCTTAGCGAAGTATCTCAGCAGTATGCGTACGACCTTCTTATGGTGAAAGATGGGTCTTCTTATATGGGCGATGCCGGCAAGAATGAAGAATATTATGTGTTCGGTAAAGAGGTAATTGCGCCTTGTGATTCACGGGTGGTGCGGGTTATAGAGGGAGTGAAAGACAACATTCCCGGGGAGACCAATCCGGAACAGCTTACAGGAAATACTATCGTTTTGCAAACAGACAATCATGAATATATTTTATTAGCGCATTTAATGGAAGCCTCAATTGCAGTGGAGGAAGGTCAGGAAGTGCGGCAGGGAGACCTTTTGGGATTATGCGGAAATTCAGGAAACTCAACGGAACCACATTTACATCTAAGTCTTCAGAATACGATTGAGATGGAGGAAGCAACCGGGGGTAAAATATATTTCGATCAGATTATGGTCAATGGAGAAATAAAAACAGATTACCTGCCCGTAAAAGAAGATTTTGTTAGAAATTTGAATTAATAGGTACAATATAAAAGCGTAAAGCATGATTTTAGAAATGAAAGTTCCCTCTCCGGGAGAATCAATAACCGAAGTAGAGATCGCGGAATGGTTGGTGAAGGATGGGGATTATGTAGAAAAAGATCAGGCCATAGCCGAGGTAGATTCGGACAAGGCTACTCTTGAACTGCCTGCCGAAGAAAGTGGTATTATTACCCTGAAAGCTGAAGAAGGTGATGCCGTGGCTGTAGGAGCGGTTGTGTGCCTTATAGATACAAGTGCTGCAAAACCAGAAGGGGAAAAGAGTGTTGGGAAACAGGAAAAGGAAGTGGCAAAAAAGCCAGTAGCATCTGAAGCTAAAAAAGAATCGGTAGCGGCTGCTCCGGCAAAAGCAACCACTGAAACTTATGCTACGGGTACCGCATCACCCGCAGCAAGAAAAATTTTAGATGAAAAAGATATAGCTGCATCTTCAGTAAAAGGAACGGGTAAGGATGGAAGAATTACCAAAGAAGATGCTGTGAAGGCAGTACCATCCATGGGGACCCCAACGGGAGGGAAAAGAGGCGAAACGCGAAGCAAACTCTCCATGCTGCGCCGCAAAGTAGCCGAAAGACTGGTTGCAGCCAAGAATGAAACAGCCATGCTTACCACCTTTAATGAGGTAGACATGTCGGCCATTTTTGAGTTGCGAAAAAAATACAAAGAAACGTTTAAGGAAAAGCATGATGTGAGTCTTGGATTCATGTCCTTTTTTACAAAAGCCGTGATCAGGGCTTTGCAATTATATCCGTCCGTGAATTCTATGATAGACGGCAAGGATATGATCACCTATGATTTCTGCGACATTAGTATTGCTGTTTCCGGGCCAAAAGGCCTCATGGTTCCAATTATTCGCAATGCCGAAAATCTTACATTTAGAGGTATCGAGAACGAAGTAAAACGATTGGCACTTCGGGCCAGGGATGGCCAGATCACAGTAGATGAGATGACCGGTGGTACGTTCACCATTTCCAATGGAGGGGTTTTTGGATCCATGTTATCAACACCCATTGTCAATCCGCCGCAAAGCGGAATCCTGGGGATGCACAATATTGTGGAGAGGCCTGTTGTAAAGGATGGAGCAGTAGCAATTGCGCCTATTATGTATGTGGCCTTGTCATACGATCATCGAATCATCGATGGTAAAGAATCCGTAGGATTTCTAGTAGCCGTTAAAGAAGCACTCGAAAGTCCTGAGGAACATCTTATGGATGGTAATGTGGTAAAAGCCCTTGAGTTATAAAACTGTATTTAGGTTATTTATTCGGCCCAGGATTCAATAAAATTTTTACTTTTTCTTCTTCTTAAGAAACAAGGAAGCCGTTTGGTAATCAATTATGGCTTTCCCCTTGTTCAGCACATCGGCACCAATGATTCCGTCTACGGGCATTGCTTCATGGTTAGTTAAAGCGTCATTGATATGCACCAGATCAAAAAGCACGATCTTAAGTTTATTCTGTTTCCAGTCGCCTATCTTTATCTTATTTTTAGTAGATAACTGGGTCTCCATATCAGTGGCTCCCGCCCCGGCTGCCTTCACTTCGGAATCTTTAGAGACCAAACGGAAATATTCAATTTTGTCAATGCCTACACAGGTATTGGAGGCTCCGGTGTCTAAAATAAAACGGCCATCAACTCCATTAATAGTGGCCTTTATCTCCAAATGATTCGTAGCCGTAACAGTCATTGGGATTTTAAAGTATTTTTTCTTTTTTAAAAAACGTTTAAGAGCACCCATGGGTATTTGTTTTGACAAAGATAGTCCTATTTTTGTTCCATGTTAATTACAGATACCCATAGCCATCTTTA
>CALZFZ010000140.1 GCA_945786965.1 uncultured Muriicola sp.
CCGCATCTTTTAGAAAGCTGGTTTGCGGATAATATCGCAGAAGGCTCTTGTAGGTAGCAACTGCTGCTTCCAACCGCTCTTTCTTTTTGTTTTCGGTACTATTTAATGCCAAATTTGTGGTGGCAACTATTTTTAAATAGAGTGCTTCCTCTCTAAAAACGGTCCCGGGATAATCAGAAATAAAATTATCCAGAGCCGCTAAAGCCGAAATACTATAATCCAGGATGTACGAATTACCCAGTTTGGTGAATTGTTTGGCTATCTCAAAAGCTTTTTTCTCCTTTTTGGTGGTTAATTCCTTAGCCATTGCATTGGCCTCTGCTATAAATTCTGATTCTGGATATGCATTAATAAAGAGTTGCAACTTATTCAAGGCCTTTTCTGTATCGGTTTGATCTAAAGAGTACCGGGGAGATAGCATATAGTAACTCTTGGCTCCCAGGAATGAAGCCTCACCCGCTTTATCACTCTTTGGATAGGATTTTAAAAATCGTTCAAACTGATACCCGGAAAAATTGTAATTTTTTATCCGGAAGTATGTATCAGCAAGGAAGAACTGTACCCGCTCTCCCTGAGGTTTCCCTGCGTATTTTGGGGCGATCTGTTCAAATAAACGATTAGCTCTTTTATAATCCTTAGCGTCGTAGTATTTCTCAGCTAAATCGTACTTTGCTTTTACATCCTCATTTTTAAGTACTTTTTGGTACTCATTACACGAATAAAAAAACAGGGATAATACCGCAACCAGAATTAACTGCCTCATTTTTAAAAACATTCTGCAAAATTAGGGATTCTAACTGGAATAAAAAACAAAATTCTTTTCGGTAAAAATAGGGTGTTATTCAACGTATAAAGGCCCTTTTAGCGAACTTTTAACGTATGATTACGCTTTATATTGGTATTGCAAAAGCACGAACAAAGGCAACTATCTTTTCTTTTAGTGCTTCTGACGCTTCTACTAGCGGCAGTCTTACCTCGGCCGTTGAGAGTCTCAAGTGCTCAAAAATGGCCTTTATGCCTGCGGGATTCCCCTCTTCAAAAATGAGTCCCATTCCGGGTAATAGGGCATGATGAAGTTGAAATGCATCCTCATTTTCACCGTTGAGACCCAACCGAATCATTTTACTAAATTCGGACGGTAATCCTTGTCCCAAGACAGAAATTACCCCGATGCCTCCTTCCAACACTGTTGGCAAAGCCGTAAAATCATCGCCCGATATTACTTTAAATCCCGGCGGACTCTCTTTTAATATCTGTTTTATCTGGTCTAAATTACCTGATGCTTCTTTAATGGCCACGATGTTCTGACAATCTCGTGCCAAACGTAAAACCGTTTCCGGAAGTACGTTACTGCCCGTTCTTCCCGGAACATTATAGAGAATTAATGGTTTTGGGGATACCTCGGCCAGTACCTTATAATGCTGATAGATACCCTCTTGAGTGGGCTTATTATAATAGGGCGATACAGAAAGTACCGCATCAAAATCATCCAAATTGGCATGCTTCAATTCCTCCGCCAATTGGAGGGTATTATTACCTCCAATTCCTATCACAAGGGGTAATGTTCCCGAATTTTCCTGAATTATGGTCTTAATTACGAGTTGTTTCTCCGTTTTGCCTAACGTAACGGCCTCCCCTGTAGTTCCCAAAACCACCAAATAGTCAACTCCGCCATTAATGCAATACCTTACAATACGTTTAAGTGCTGCTACATCTACAGTTCCGTCATTTTTAAAAGGAGTTACCAGGGCCACCCCTGTACCGTACAATCGTTCCATAATTAAAGTTCGTTCATTACTTTTAAATATTTCTTTAGTTCTGACTTGAACGTCGTAAAATCACTTATGGCAGTCTGCAATATTAGATCATTTAGGTCTTTATCGATCTCAGAAAATCCCACTTTAATACGTGCATTAGATTTCACAGTTGCCAACTTCATTATGAGTATATCCTGAGTATAATAATTTACTAATAAATCGTATTCCTTGGTTAAAAATTCCAATACATAGCTATTCTCGATGGCCCCTCCCCAACCCAGGTCCTTGTCTGAAAAAACGGGGGTGGAATACGGTGAATTTTTGTCATAATAGTTTCTATATCCTATTATTTTTACTGCATTTGGCCTCAATTTAAAATCGTCAATAAACTGGAAAAAAATCTCTGCATTCGGAAAAATATCCAGATCAACTATTACGCCAATACTTCTGATACCAGTGCGACTGCTTTTACCTAGAGATCCCTTTTTTAGTTCATTCCTGAGAAATTTTACCCCTGATTTATGCTTAAATTTGTCCTTGAGTCCCTTTAAAAACATGTACATTTACATTTTTACAAAGGTAGCCATAATCTGTCCATTTTCGTTGCTAAGATAGCAATGTTGAATTGTTTAAATATGAAACATTTTGTTTTATTTATAACTATTCTAACGGTATTATCCTGCAGACAGGATCCGAGTCTGCTGGTTAAAATTGATGGTAAGCAACTGCCTGTAAGTCCGGAACTCCCGGAAATGGACTCCATCGAATCATTTATTACCCCCTACCGCAACAGGGTCAATGAAGTTCTCGACAGTACATTGGCCTATGCGCCATTCCTTATCGGTAAAAATGACGGTACTTATAATACCTCGGAAGGCAATCTGTTGGCCGATATTTTAATGCAGCAAGCGAATCCAATTTTCAAAATTAGAACAGGAAATCAAATTGATATTGCACTTCTAAATTATGGTGGTATACGAAGCATAATTAATCCGGGGAAAATTACTGCCAGGACGGCCTATGAGATAATGCCTTTTGAAAATAGCATTGTTGTCGTGGAATTAAAAGGCAAGTCCGTTCGGGATATGGTGAGCTACCTCATAAATGCAGACAGGCCTCAGCCCATAAGCGGCATGCAGATCATCCTGGCGAAGAACGGAGAGCTGAAATCGGTCTCCATTCAGGGGAAACCTTTCGATGAGAATCGTTCCTATTTTGTCGCTACCATTGATTATTTGTTACAAGGTGGCGGTAATATGCTCTTTTTAAAGGACGGATTAAGTGTTACTGAACTGGATTACCTGCTAAGGAATGCCATGATCGATTATTTTAATAAAGTTGACACCTTAAAAGCCTCAGTAGACGACCGTTTTATTAAACTTGAATATCCATGAAACGAAGGGAATTTGTTACACGAACGTTGGCCGGTGCGGGATATTTGGGATTGACCGGGGCCTCTTTGAATGCATGCAAAGGGTTTAACAGGAAGCACATCACTATTCTTCATACCAATGATGTTCACAGCCATTTAGATCCCTTTCCGCCGGAGCATTCTTCATTTGCGAATATGGGCGGATTGGCGCGTAGGGCATCCCTGGTAGCACAAATACGTAATGAAAACCCAAACACACTTTTGTTCGATGCAGGCGATATTTTCCAGGGTACCCCCTATTTCAACTTTTATGGCGGGGAACTGGAGTTTAAATTGATGAGCATGCTGCGTTATGATGCGGCTACCATAGGAAATCACGATTTTGATAATGGTATCGACGGCCTGTTGGCACAAATGCCGTATGCAAAATTCCAGTTCTTATCGGCCAATTATGATTTCTCAAATAC
>CALZFZ010000141.1 GCA_945786965.1 uncultured Muriicola sp.
ACGGGCAGTTGGCAGGCGCCTTCCCGGCATACATAAATCAGGGTTTTGGAGTCTTTGATCCTGTTTTTCAGGATGTCCAGAGAACTTTTCTCGGATGCCCCCGCTAAAATGGTATTTGGGTTATAGGTGCGTTGAAAGAAAATGGATTTTTTGTGAACATCCTTGCCCGCTATCACAATTTCATGGAAAGGGAAGTTTAAAAACAGCGGTAATTGCAGCCAGTTGGCGTGGCTATGGGCATTATCCAATATTTTTTTTTGCATGCTGCCCAGCATCTTCAGATATAGAGTTTCATAGGCTGCTTCCGGAAAGAATTTGGACAGTTTAAAAAGGCAGGTACCCATGATGGAATTGGAGGCGGGGATCACATTATCGGTGGTGTCCAGCGTTCTTCTAACCAATACATCCTCGGAGTCTGAAGTAAAATAAAAAAGCCCACTTTCAGGATCTGCGAAGTGCTTTTTACAATAATCTGCCAATTCTTTGGCTTTAATAAGCCAGGGCTCTTCAAAAGTAACTTCGTATAGGGCAATAAAGGCATCGATAAGGGCAGCATAGTCTTCCAAAAAACCATGAATGGTACTCTTGCCCTCTTTATGATTGTGGTATAGGCTTCCATTTTTTTGAAACAAATGCTCTGCCATAAACGAGGCATTTTTTTGTGCCAATTTCAGATATTCCGGGTCTCCAAGATACCGATAGGCATCTACTAATCCTTTGAGCATCAATCCGTTCCAGGAGGTCAAAATTTTATCGTCCACTCGTGGACGGGATCGGGTATCGCGGTGGGCCTTTAGTTTTTGTTTAGAGGTTTCCAACAGTGCCTTTATTTCATCTACACTTACCGAATGTTTTTTTGCTATTTCTTCATCTTTAGCATCCCGGATCAATACATACACATCTTCCTCCCAATACCCGTAGCTATTGATACTATAGTAATCCTTAAAAATGGCATAATCTTCCCCAAGCAATTCTTTTAGATCCTTTTCTTTCCAAACGTAATACGCCCCTTCCTTTAATTGTCCTTCCTCATTGAGGCTGTCGGCATCCAGGGAAGAATAGAACGCAAAATTTGATGCCATCAACTCCCTTTGTATAAAGGCTGTGGTTTCCTCTACCACCTTTTTATAAAGGGGGTCTTTTGTTGCGGCAAAAGCTTTGGCGTATAAACTTATCAATTGGGCATTGTCGTATAACATTTTTTCAAAGTGGGGGACATGCCATTTGGTATCCACCGAATATCTGGAAAAACCTCCGCCTACATGATCATAAAGTCCGCCCCAGGCCATCCTCGTAAGCGTCGTGTTTACGTATTCCAGAATTGCCTGGTCCTTGAAAAGGGTTGCATAGTGTAACAAAAAAGAGAGGTTTCCGGGCATCATAAATTTAGGGGCCCTCTTATGTCCTCCCAGGTAGGTATCAAAATATTGTGACCAGTTTTTTACCGACTCTTTTATCTGATCTTTATGTATTGCTTGTTTCGAATTGCCAGCAGGGATCAGGTTGATAGCACGGATACCTTCGGCCAGGTTTTCTGCATACCCGATCACTTTTTCCGGTTCTGTTTTGTACAGAGTGGCCAGTTGTTCTAAAACTTTGATCCAATCTAATTTTCGTACATAGGTAGCGCCCCAAAAAGGCCGGCCATCCGGCAAGGCAACAATGTTTAAGGGCCACCCTCCGCGGCCGGTCATCATCTGCAGCGCATCCATATAAATATGGTCAATATCGGGTCGTTCTTCCCGGTCTATTTTGATATTGATGAAGTGCGTATTCATAACCTCGGCCACTTCCTCATCTTCGAAACAATCGTGTTCCATTACGTGGCACCAATGGCAGGCCGCATACCCGATACTGATCAGCAATAAAGAACCTTCTTTCCCGGCCCTCTCTAAAACTTCCGGGTGCCAGGCATTCCAGTCAACCGGGTTATGGGCATGTTGTAAAAGATACGGGCTGGTCTCGTGAATCAGGGCATTGGTATGTTTCGGAGGCATGGCAGGGATTTATCTCGGGTTAGTTGTTTGAAAGTGCACATTCTGATATAGTAAGCTTGCTATAAAAATAACAGAATAACAGGCCAAAAAAAAGCACCTGTTAAGGTGCTTTTAATCTTTATAAATAAAGTGGATTATTTAACCTCAAAGGTGATCTTTACATTGACCCTGAAATCGTCTACTTTTCCATCTGTAACGGTCGCACTTTGCTCATTCACATAAACAGAACGGATGTTCTTAACAGATTTAGAGGCTTGTGAAACAGCATTCTGGGTTGCATCTTCCCAACTTTTGCTGGAATTAGCCATTACTTCTATAACTTTTAAAATTGCCATGATTAATTGCTTTTAAGGTTCTATTAAAGGAACAAAGAATTTGTCCAAAAAGCAAGCAAAATGGGCTGAATTAACCGTTGATGGCGATGACCTCTTCCACCTTATCGCCCATCATATTTTTTAACATGGTTTCAATGCCATTTTTTAACGTAAAAGTAGAAGACGGGCAACCGCTGCAGGCTCCCTGTAAAATTACGTTCACAGTTTTAAGTTGGGAATCATAGGACTGAAAAAGAATGTTTCCGCCATCACTGGCAACGGCAGGTTTCACGTATTCTTCCAGGATCTGGATAATTTGTTGGGAGGTTTCATCATGCGGAACCCCCTGTTCAGCTTCTACAGTCGTTCCATTTTTTTGAACGGATATACTCTTCTCTGATACAATTTCATTCCCTTCCGCAATATGGTTGCGGATCAATTCCCGCAGTTCCATGGTAATCTCATTCCAATCGGCCACTTCGTATTTAGAGACTGAAATGTAATTTTCGTCCATAAAAACTTCTTTTACAAAAGGAAGGAGGAATAATTTTTTAGCGAGTTCTGACTCCTTGGCCTCATCAATATTTTTAAACTCAAAGGCTGCAGGAACCAGCTTTTTGTTCGCAACAAATTTCATCACAGCGGGGTTAGGGGTAACCTCGGCATAAATAGTAACGGCCACCTTAGTGGAAGGCACGTCCTCGAGGATCACCGGCTCCCCTGCATTAAGATAGTCGACCAGTTGCTGAGCGACTTCGTCCTTAACATCGTCCCATTGCACGATATCGAAGCGTTCCAGGGCAATAAAATTGCCGGCTACATATACGGTTTTTATAAAAGGGAGGTAGAAAAGTTGCTGTGCCAGCGGTGAATTTTTCGCCTCATCGACATTCTTAAATTCGTAGCTGGTATTGGTCGTAATAAAATGGTTGGTCTCAAATTTAAGGATAGCCTCATTGTTGGTTTCCTTTACAGTAATTACGTACTCCTTCATCGTTGTTCTTTTGTACAAAAATACAACCAATTTTCAAGGTATCAATCATATAATAATGTTGTCTTTAAGCCGTTATACTTTATATTTGAAAGATATAGCTATATCCACAGCCCCCTCTTAGATGAGAAAAATCCTTTTTATTTTAATTTCGTACCTCACATTTTGTGGGTCTTCAATGGCCCAGGAAGGTATTCCGGTTTATTTCGACTATTTATCCGATAATTACTATTTGGTACATCCTTCTATGGCAGGGATCGGGCTGGGAGGCAAGATAAGGCTAACGGCCAGAAAGCAGTGGTTTAATGTGGATGAGGCACCCAATTTACAGACCTTGAGTGTTAATTACCGCCTGGGTGACAGCCCCGGCGGGGTAGGCGTCATCCTGTTTAATGATGCCAATGGGTATCATTCACAAACCGGATTAAAAGCTACATACGCGCATCATTTGCAATTTGGGGAAGACATCAGGCTGCTCAATCAGTTATCTTTCGGATTAAGTGCCGGATTTATCCTTAGCAGTCTGGATGAAACCGAATTCAGATCGGTTATTCCCGATCCGATCATATCCGGGGCTCGAAGTAGTGTGGGGTATTTCAATGTCGATTTTGGCATGTCTTATAACTATATGGAATTTTACGCCCATGCTACCCTGTTGAATGCATTGGGAAGTGGCAGGGATCTGTATACGGCCATTGAATTTGACAACCTTCGCCGCTATTTATTTTCGGTGGGTTATATATTTGGTAAAAGCGAATGGCGGATAGAACCTTCTGTTTTGTTTCAGTTAACAGAATTTACAGAAGAAGAAACCGTAGATATCAATGCCAAGGTGTATCGGGACGTCTCATTTGGTACCGTATGGGCGGGACTCTCTTACCGCAGGAGTTTCGATGGAGCCCAGTATCAGGCCAACGGCCAATTTGGCGAACAACGATTACAATTATTTACACCTATTGTTGGGTTTAATTACAACCGCTTTATGTTCTCCTATAATTATTCCTATCAGAATGGGGACATCCGTTTCGATAATGGAGGCTTCCATCAGATTACCCTTGGTTACGACTTTGGCCCGGAACGGCAAAACAGGTTCGATTGTTTTTGTCCGGCGGCCAATTAGTTAAAAAAAGGACTCCGAAAAAT
>CALZFZ010000142.1 GCA_945786965.1 uncultured Muriicola sp.
CCATCTATCCCAGAATGTTCATAATAGCGAGCATCTTCGGTAGCTATCAGTGCATTAACCAAATTTGGTGGAAGGTCTTTATAGGAAACCGGAGTACGATTGTCATCAAGATAAAATTTACCAAGGGTTGCACCATCTGAAGAGATGATTTCGGTGGCCAGATTGGTCTGAGGATTTTCCAGGCGATCAAAGGTGGGCATTTCTCCAAAAACACCCCAGGATGCTAGTAAAAACACCAAGATCACAGAAATAACCCCCGATAAGAATAGGATCCAAAACCATTTAATGAATTTGGTAAAATTATAGTTCTTTGTTGTTTTTTGGGCTTTTGCCATACTAATTATCGCTTTGTTATTTCGACGCCGACATCGGTAATTCCTTGTAATTCAATAATGCCATCAACAGCGCCATTTTTCCTCATGGCATGTCCTATACGTAAGATATATACGCCTTTAACGGGAAAATTGATGTTTTCCTTATACCATAATTTATTTTCTTTTATACTTCCGTACCCTTTCCCCATCCATTCCCCGTTAGGGAGTGCCATTTCATATTCCAGCGTATCAATAAAGGTCTCTCCGTTCGGATACTCAAACGCTGTGATCAGGAATAGGTTGCTATACGGATAGGAATTATCATTCCGGACGTTGATAAACATTTGATAGGTGGTTATCGAATCCAGTTCTGAAATACGAAATTCTTTAACATCCCCCTTGTCCCAATTACCATCGGTCAGAGATTGGAATTCAGAATAAACAAGGCCTTGTTCACAACTTAACAAAAACAGGCTGCAGAGGGCAAGAACAACCAATAATCTATGCATTTCTTTTAGCGGGTTTTACATTATTCCTTCGCTTTTTATTTTTCTTTCTTCTGTTTGACCTCTTAGGCCTATCGAAACGTGTAAGACTATCTTGCCCTACCACATTCTCAAATAACAGTGCCTCTTCCTGAACATTATCAACGGCATACTCTTCCAAACTTGCAACTTTCTCTTTGTTCCTGTTTTTAGCCAGGATTTCGTGCACCTGTACTTTGCTTAAGGTGTGCCAACGGGAAGGATCTTCTTTATATGAAAACCAGAGAAGCCCTTTAAAGATATCTGTCTTTTGACAGAAGGCCATTCCTTTTGCTGTATGAAGCTTGCTGTCCTGGGAAGGAAAATCTTTTAAGGCCTCCAGATACATATCCAATTCATAATTCAAACAACATTTGAGCTTCCCGCACTGACCGGCCAATTTCTGCGGGTTCAATGAAAGTTGCTGATAACGTGCTGCTGAGGTACTGACCGAACGAAAATCCGTTAACCAGGTAGAGCAGCACAATTCTCTTCCACAAGATCCGATGCCGCCAAGTCTCTGTGCTTCCTGTCGGTATCCTATTTGACGCATTTCTATCCGTATTCCAAAGTCCTTAGCCATATCCTTGATTAATTGTCTAAAATCTATACGTTCTTCTGCGGTGTAGTAAAATGTTGCTTTGGAACCATCTCCCTGGAATTCTACATCTGAAATTTTCATTTGCAGATTTAACAGGATAGCCATTTCCCTGGAGCGTTTTTTTATCTCGTCTTCCTTATCCCGGCACTTTTGCCATTTATCAATGTCTTTTTGGGTAGCCTTTCTATAAACTTTGGGAAGACCTTCATCATTTGGAGCTGCTTTTTTCTTCTTCATTTGTACTTTAACCAATTCCCCGGTTAAAGTAATCATACCAACGTCATGTCCGGATTTAGACTGGGTAGCCACTATATCACCTATAGACAGTGAAAGATTTTCCGGACATCTGTAAAACTCTTTTCTACTATTCTTAAACCGAACCTCAACACAGTCAAATGGTTTTTCGCCATTTGGTAAAGACATGTTAGAGAGCCAGTCAAATACCGTTAATTTATTACAACCATCTGTACCACAAGTACCATTGTTCTTGCATCCCCGAGGTTGTCCATCCTTTCCGGTTGAACAACTGTTACAACCCATATTTCTTTATCTTGATTTGGCTAAAAAGTACTGTTTTTGCCAAAAAGCGTTCATAAAATTTACTCAAAGGTAAAGATACTATTTTTTTAACGTGAAAGGAAAAGGAGATAGACGAAGAAGATGTGTCTTATTTCTTGAATTTTAGTACCTCGGAACGCCCTTTCTTAAAAATCTTGTTGCTTACTTCTTTTCCTTTCCTGAGCTTTTTCTGAACTTCTTCCGGCAGGGCATGAATCTCTTTACAGGCATCGGAACAGCAGTTGTTCATCTTTTCTGCACAGGATTCACACTGAATAAATAACAAATGACAGGCTTCGTTGGCACAATTTACATGGGCGTCGCAAACAGCTCCACATTGATGGCATTGGGCTATGATCTCGTCCGAGATACGTTCTCCGCGCCTGTGATCAAAAACAAAATTCTTGCCAAGGAATTTATTTTCAAGTCCTTTGGCTGTTACCTGTCTGGCATAATCAATGATCCCCCCTTCTAACTGATAAACCTGTTTAAAACCTTTGTGTTTGTAATAGGCACTAGCCTTTTCGCAGCGAATACCTCCGGTGCAATACATAACAAGCTTTTTATCCTCCTTATAGTCCGCCAGGTCGTTTTCAATTATATCGAGTGAATCTCTAAAAGTATCCACATCCGGTGTGATGGCATTTTTAAAATGTCCTATTTCACTCTCATAATGATTTCGCATATCCACCAGGATAGTGTCCGGATCCTCTATGAGTTCATTGAATTTTTCTGGTCCAACATGAATTCCCTTATTGGTTACATCAAATGTCTTGTCATTTAACCCATCTGCCACAATTTTATGGCGCACCTTAACTTTTAACTTTAAAAAAGATTTATTATCCTGTTCAATAGCGATGTTGAACCTTACATTTTCAAGGAAAGAGATGCTATCTATATGTGCTTTAAATAATTCAAAATTATCGGCTGGGACGGAAAGTTGTGCATTTATTCCCTCATGGGCCACATAGATTCTGCCTAAAACATCGAGGGAATTCCAATGAATGAAAAGATGATTCCTGAAAATCTGAGGATTTCCTATGTGCGCATATTTATAGAAAGAGATCGTAAGTCGTTCTTTGCCTGCCGCCTCAATAAGAGCCTCTCTTTCCTTCGCACTTAATGTATTGTACAGTTGCATGCTATACCACTATTAAGTTGATGAAAAATTTAAAGGGCAAAATTAATGATTTTAGTCCAGAAAGGACAAAAAAAGAGCCCTGGAATCCAGGACCCTTCGAAATCACTTTAAGGGAATTTTCTTTTTCATAGAAGCATAAACCAGTAAAGTGAACAACAATTGAGCTGTATTTTTAATTAAGATGAGCTAATTTCAAAAAGGTTGCTTTAGCCATTGTGATATGAAAAAAGAAATGGTAATTTAGCTACCCTCATATTAAAGACAGAGAAGCAATGATTAGCGAGAAAGAAGCAAAACTAAAAGCGTTAAAATTAACACTAGATAAATTAGATAAAACCTACGGAAAAGGAGCTGTTATGAAGATGGGCGATTCCGTAGTTGAAGATGTTGAAATTATTCCTTCGGGTTCTTTAGGATTGGATATTGCCTTAGGGGTAGGTGGTTACCCCAGAGGAAGGGTAGTTGAAATTTATGGCCCGGAATCTTCCGGGAAAACCACCCTTACTTTACATGCCATTGCAGGGGCCCAGAAAAATGGTGGAATTGCTGCCTTTATCGATGCGGAACATGCTTTTGATCGTTTCTATGCAGAAAAATTAGGGATCGATATTGACAACCTGATCATTTCACAGCCCGATAACGGTGAACAAGCCCTGGAAATTACCGATAATTTAATCCGTTCCGGGGCGATCGATATCGTTGTCATTGACTCGGTGGCTGCCCTAACCCCAAGAAGTGAGATTGAAGGTGAAATGGGCGATTCTAAAATGGGATTGCACGCCCGTCTCATGTCTCAGGCGTTGAGAAAACTTACTGCTTCGATTAGCAAAACACATTGTACCGTAATTTTTATCAATCAGCTCCGTGAAAAGATCGGGGTGATGTTTGGTAATCCAGAAACTACTACGGGAGGTAATGCCCTAAAATTTTATGCTTCTGTCCGATTAGATATTAGAAGGTCTACACAGATCAAGGATACGGACGGCAACGTTCTGGGTAATAAAACTCGAGTAAAAGTTGTTAAAAATAAAGTCGCGCCACCTTTTAAAACGGCTGAGTTCGATATCATGTATGGAGAAGGAATCTCCAAAGTAGGAGAAATTCTGGATCTGGGCGTAGAATTCGAGATCATTAAAAAGAGTGGATCCTGGTTCAGCTATGGAGACACAAAACTTGGTCAGGGCCGGGATGCTGTAAAATCACTCCTGCAAGATAATCCGGAATTAATGGACGAATTAGAGGGAAAGATTAAAGAAGCCATTACCGCTATTAAAGTAAAATAAAGGCTTCGAAGCTTTATTTAATACCCTTTTTGGAAAGCAACCCTTCCTTTTTATTATCATCTTACTAGAAACAATTTTGAGATGAGCTTAAAGAAATCAATATCTGTTGTACTTTGTTTTCTTGCCTTAACACTTAGTTCCTGTAAGCTGGAAGACGATCGGTTAAACTTTCGTTTTGTTTCCTTACAGATCCTCAGTGCAGACTTGCCGGAGTCTTTTGATCTAAACCAAACCTATGAGATCAACGTCACATACCTAAAGTACAGTACATGTGTATTTTACGAGGGGTTTGATGTTACAAATGACGGATTAACCACAAGGAATGTTGTAGCTATTGGGTCTGAATTTTATGAACAAAGTTGCGCCCAGGTTACAGAAGAGTATGAAGCTACCTTTAATTTTATTGTGCTCTATGAGGGTACTTACCTGTTCAGGTTTTGGACCGGGCAAGATGAAAATGGCGAGCCACAATATCTGGAAATAGAGGTTCCAGTAAATCCATGATCTTCAGGCATCTGCAGATCGTAATCTAACCATCATTGTGAGTCTAAAAAAACTCATCCAACATTGTAAAAACGGAGATAGAAAGGCCCAGGAACAGCTATACCGTAAATATGCCAGTATACTTTTCGGATTGTGCCTTAAATACTCCCGCAATAAAACGGAGGCAGAAGATAATCTGCATGACAGTTTTTTGACCATTTTTGAAAAAATAGATCAATTTAAATTTAAGGGGTCTTTTGAAGGTTGGATAAAAAGAATTACAGTGAACACAGTATTGCAGAAGTACAGAAAGGATCAATATTTGAAACTCGTAACTGAAAATACGGAAGAGGAGGCAGAGGTAGATTATGAATTCGCCGACATACAACTTTCTACTTTACTGCAATATGTGCAGGAGCTACCGACAAAATACCGACTTACATTTAATTTATATGTGTTAGACGGGTATACACATAAAGAAATCAGTGAAATGCTTGGTACCTCGCAGGGAACCTCAAAATCTAATCTATCAAGGGCCAGGATGATTTTGAGAGAACGAATTAAAAAGGAAAACATCAACATTGCTTAATTCAATGGGACATGAAAAAGAAAAGTATAGATAAATTATATCAGGAAAAATTAAAGGATTTTGGTCAAATCCCAGATGAACATGTATGGGGATCAATTACTGCTTCCCTGGATAACAAGAAGAAAAAGCAGCGTGTTATCCCTATTTGGTGGCGATTAGGGGGTGTTGCATCTGTTTTGGCAATTGTATTATTTCTGGTTTTCCAAACAGGAAGTTTAAAAACCCCGGAAACTAATCTTACAGACACCAAAAATGACCCCTCATCTGTTTCGGAAGAAGTTGAACGAGTTAATCCCAATGATCTTGAAGCTTTTCCGAAAATAAATAATGAAGTAACTACTACGACCTCAAACAAATCGCAGGATATCCCCTCAGATAGCATGGAGCTTTTGAATATTCCTGCTATTCAGGTAGCATCTGAAACTGGGCAAAGAAATACGAATACACCCCCAAATAAGTTCGCTGGGGTTGCTGCGGAAGATCTCAATTCGGATAAATTGAACACAACAGTCACTAATAATACTGTTGGAGCAGCAAAAACAAATGATAATATAGAAACTATTAAAAGTGAAGGATTAATTGAAAATGATCGGCCGGATACTCGTATTGTGACTGCCGATATTCAAAAAAATAAGTCTGCGGAAGAAAAAAAACCCGCGGAAGCTGAATTAGAGCAAATTGCATTGGATGCCACCAAATCTCCCAGGGATTTGGTTTCAGATAAAGAGGTTATAGATAATACCTCTGTACTAGCGCCTGAGAAGGATCCCAAAAAATCTATTTTTGAGGATATAGCAACCGAAGATGTTACGGAGCTTACTGAAACTAATGATGCCAGGTGGGCAATAGGTCCTAAGTTAGCTCCGGTGTATTTCAGTTCATTGACTCAGGGATCGCCCATACATTCAAGTTTTCAAAATAATTCCAAATCGGGGAACGTTAATTTCAGTTATGGGCTTTCAGTTTCGTATAATGTTAGCAAGAAATTACAGCTACGGTCAGGGATCCATAAAGTAGATTATGGTTATGACACCAATGATGTTTCTTTTTCGTCCTCTCTTAACGCGGCCACTAGTTCCTTAATAAATAATATCGATTATACCTTAAGTTCTCAAAACCTGGTTGTGAAAAGCATGAGCAGCAGCGCTGCCAAACTGGCTTCTGAAAGTGCTATGGATGTTGCTGCAACAGATCCTTCCCTTGATGGCAGGATGATCCAGGAATTTGGCTATCTCGAAGTTCCTGTAGAATTGACCTATGCAGTATTTGATAGGAAATTAGGATTAAATGTGATTGGAGGGGTAAGTTCCTTGTTCTTAATTAACAATTCTGTGATATTGGAATCGGAAGGTATTGCAACCCAAATGGGAGAAGCAAATAATATAAATGATGTAAACCTCAGCACCAATATAGGCATTGGATTTTCCTATACGATTAGTGATAAAATGATTGTAAACCTTGAGCCTATGTTTAAATACCAGTTAAATACATTTTCCAACGCTGCAGGCAATTTTCAGCCTTATTCTATTGGGGTGTATTCGGGCCTTACCTTTAAATTTTAAATACGTGGCATTAAAACCTATTGTAACAGCATAAAGAAGTTGGTTGGGTTGGTTACTGCAATTCGCAGTGACTACACAAGCGTCCTGCGATTCCAGTAGGGCGCTTTTTTTATTTGTAAATTTTATTTTGCGTGGTATTGCGCAATTTAATATACCTTATGGTATTTTTTAATTCAAAGATTTTCTTTTATGCATAGATCGCTTTCCAGCGAATGGTAAAGCACTGCTCTTACGGCATCCCGTAATTCTGCTTTTTGTGATTCTTTTAAATTGCTGGTTTTATAAAATGAATGCACCCTAACTCTTAGTGGACCTGGATTGCCGCTGAAAAAAGTAAAAGAGAAACGCTTCTTGGCATCGTAAAATGTCATTGGTACAATCGGTATATTATGAGCAATAGCCATTTTAAAGGCCCCATCTTTAAAAGAATCTAGCAAAATATGTTCTTCAGGAACACCTCCTTCGGGAAAAATACAAATGCTTAACCCTTTGTCTAACCTTTTCTGTGCCCTCCTATAGACTCCCATTCTACTTCTGCTATCTTCCCGGTCTACCATAATACAAACTCGTTTATAAAAGAATCCGAAAATGGGAATTTTAACTAATTCTTTTTTACCTACAAAGACAAATGGATTCTTGCTAACACGAAGCATGAGCATTATATCGAGCATACTTGTATGGTTGGCTACCAGCATATAGCTCTTTCCCTTTACCAATCGCTCTTCCCAGGTTATCCTTGGTATACAGCCCATACCATATAGGATCATATTGGCCCAAATATTACGGGCTAGCCAAAAGAACTGGGGGTAGGTCCTTTCCGAAATAGATAAAATAATTAAAATGGGGAAAAATAAAGCAATGGGTAAGGCTACCAAAAAGTAAAACCAAATCCGATAAAGCAGTTGGGCTGTTTTTCGTAGCAAAGCACGCATGAAATCAAAAATAACAATTTTAGCAGGGTTTTAGTATTTCTTTTACTTTTGTCTTTCTTTAAAGCATTTGGAATGGCAAGAATCTTAACGGGCATACAAAGTACAGGAATACCACATTTAGGAAATATTTTAGGCGCTATCATTCCAGCTATTGAAATGGCAAAGAATCCAGATAATGAATCTTTTCTCTTCATTGCCGATATGCATTCATTAACGCAAGTAAAGAATGGGGAAGAGTTAAGGCACAATACCTATGCCACTGCAGCTACCTGGCTTGCCTTTGGCCTGGATATAAACAAGACCGTATTCTACAGACAAAGCGATGTCCCCCAGGTTACGGAACTCGCCTGGTATTTGAGTTGTTATTTCCCGTATCAACGACTTACTTTGGCTCATTCCTTTAAAGACAAGGCAGACAGGCTTGAAGATGTGAATGCCGGCCTTTTTTCGTACCCGATGCTAATGGCGGCCGATATATTATTGTACGACGCCGAGATAGTGCCTGTCGGTAAGGATCAATTACAGCATTTAGAAATGACTCGCGATGTTGCCTCACGTTTTCATGCACAAATGGGGGAAACCTTTGTGTTGCCCGAAGCCCAGGTGCAAAAAGAAACCATGTATATCCCAGGTACTGATGGTGAAAAAATGAGTAAGAGTAAGGGGAATCTTATCAATATATTCCAACCAGACAAGTCATTAAGAAAGCAACTCATGGGAATTCATACGGATAGTACACCCCTTGAAGATCCTAAGGATCCGGATTCTGATACCGTCTTTGCCTTATATAAAATAATCGCGTCGGATGCTCAAATTTCCCAAATGCGCTCCAATTATCTAAACGGAAATTACGGGTATGGTCATGCAAAACAGGCCCTTTATGATCTTATCTTGGAAACCTTTGGTGAGGCAAGAGAAAAATTTAATTATTATATGAGTCATCAATCCGAAATTGAAGAATTATTGCATTTTGGAGCCGAAAAAGCGCATAAAATAGCCGACGAAGTATTACAGCGGGTACGGACTAAAGTTGGATATTAGTCTTTTCTTAAAAAAGACCAGGCAGTTGGTTATTGAGCATAGAAAAATGTAGAATTTGAATCAATTTCTGGTAGGGCACATCAAATAATCGATGAAAGCCATGAACACTCAACCCAATCGCTTCATAAACCTATTTCCCAGACCAGGCAGTTTGTAAAATTTTAAATTGCCTCGAAGCGTTTTCCCGGTAAAGGCCTTACCACTCCCTTTAATTCCATCGATAATAAGGTTGAAGAGGTTTTAAAAATTGGTATTTGACATTCTAAAGCAATTTGGTCTAACAATTGTTTCCCTCCTGCTTCCAAAAAAGCGTAAATGGTTCTTTCGGTATCATCCAATTCTACAAATAGTTCTTTTTGGATAGCTTTTGATCTCTTTTCTTCCACATCCCAGTTAAGTATATAGATCAAATCTGCCGCCGAGGTCAATAAATGAGCATTTTGTCTTTTTATTAAACTATTGGAACCTGTACTATAGGTATCATAGGCCCTTCCCGGTACGGCAAAAACCTCCCTATTATAGCTGTTTGCTATATCGGCCGTCACTAAACTACCCCCTTTTTCGGCTGATTCAACCACTATCGTTGCCTCACTGATCCCTGCAATAATGCGATTTCGCCTTAAAAAATTTTCCCTGTCAGGATTGCTAGTGCTCCAAAATTCGGTTATAAACCCCCCATTTTTTTCAATTGGGCCGCAATATTTTCTATGGGGCCTGGGGTATATTTGATTAAGTCCATGTGCCAAACAACCAATAGTTTGCAAATTAGCCTTCACTGCTGCCTTTTGTACACATATATCTACTCCATAAGCAAATCCGCTTATAATGACCGGGTCTAAGGGCGCTATTTCTTCTATAAACTGTTCGCAAAACCTTCGGCCATAGCTCGTCATGTTTCGGGTCCCCACAATACTTATGATCTTCCGCCCTTCTAATTCAATATTCCCCCTTTTAAATAAGAGCAAAGGGCCATCTATGCAATGGCGGAGATACCTTGGGTAGTCAGGGTCTTCAAAATAGGTGTACCTGATATCTTGCGCTTGTATAAAAGAATATTCCGCCTCAGCAGCTGCCAAATACTCCCTGTTGTGCAACCCTTTCAATATTCTTGACCCAATACCATCAATTTTAAGTAGGTGATCCTTTTTATCAGTAAATATGCTGGAGGGCTTTCCACAATGTGCAATAAGCTTTTTTGCCAATATGTCTCCAATATTGGGAATACTTTGTAGTCTTAGCAACGCAATTAGCTCATCCTTAACCATTTATTTAACTTTCATTGTTATTCACAAAATACTGAAAAACTAATGTTAATAAAAAGTGATTCGCCACTTTGAAGGGGGTATATTTTTTTTCATCTTTGTCTAAATGAGTGTTGAACAGTATATATCAGAACTTCTCTACCGGTATAATTGCGTGGTAATCCCTGAATTTGGGGCTTTTTTAACCCAAATGAAGTCGGCTTTTATCGATTCCTCTTCAAATACTTTTTATCCACCATCCAAATCACTCTCTTTCAATGAGCAATTAACCTCGAACGACGGTTTGCTAATATCATACATGGCCGAAGCTGAAAATGCCACCTATGAAACCATTTTGAAGGATATAAATATCAAGGTAAAGGAATGGAAAAAGTCATTGCGCCAGGGAGAACGATTACAAATAAGCAACCTGGGCGATTTTAGGCTTAATAAAGAAGGTAAAATGCTTTTTCAACCATCGAAACAAGTTAATTTTCTCACTTCTTCCTTTGGTCTTACCTCTTTTGTTACTGTTCCGGTTGTCCGTGAGATATTAAAAGAGGAAGTGGTGGCCCTGGAAGATAAAGTCCCTTTTATTATTACTCCTGAAGAGCGAAACAAAAGCGCTATAAGACCTTTCTTAAAATACGCGGCAATAGTGCTTCTAGCTATATCCACAGGCCTTACCGGGTATCGTGCCTATAATGAAACGGTTGCAAACCAGCTCCTAACACAGCAAAAGGCGCAGGAAATAATTTCGAACAGCATTCAGGAAGCAACTTTTTTTGATTCGAGACCATTAGAATTACCTGCTCTGCATCTTGAAGTCACCAAAAAAGTTTTCAAAAAGCAGCATCATGTTATTGCAGGGGCCTTCAGGGAGTTAAATAATGCTGAGAGGAAAGTTAAGCAACTTCGAGAAAAAGGATACAATGCATCGTATCTTGGCAAAAATAAGTTCGGCTTACATCATGTCACTTTTGATAGTTTCGAAGATCCTTCAGAAGCTTTAGCATACCTGAAAAATATACGGCTAACAGAATCGCGTGATGCGTGGCTTCTCTCTGTAAAATAATTCCATTTCGTTTTATCCCCCCTTTTATACCAACTATCTTTGTAAAAAGAAATCTGTATGCAGCCTAAAAAACCGAGTGATTCCAGGACCGTAATGACCGATCTGGTTCTTCCCAGTGAAACCAATCCATTAAACAATTTATTTGGTGGTGAACTCTTGGCCCGGATGGACCGAGCCGCCAGCATAGCTGCCAGACGCCACAGCAGGCGCATTACGGTAACGGCTTCTGTAAACCATGTAGCCTTTAATAGATCGGTCCCATTAGGGAGTGTTGTAACAGTGGAGGCGGCGATTTCCCGTACTTTTAAAACGTCTATGGAAATCTATATAGATGTATGGATGGAAGACCGTTTAAGCGGCGAACGCACAAAGGCCAATGAAGCGATCTATACGTTTGTTGCTGTTGATGAAACTGGGAAGCCAACATTAGTCCCTCCTATTGTACCGGAAACCGAGTTAGAGAAGGTGCGCTACGAAGGTGCGTTGCGAAGAAAACAGTTGAGTCTTGTTTTGGCCAGAAAAATGAAGCCAGAAGATGCCACTGAGTTAAAAGCCCTGTTTACCCAATAAAAATAGACTGTTTCTAAATACTATAAAGTCTTAATACGCTTACAAATCAAATGAATCCGGGTCTGGTCCAAAACGTTTTCCCCTGTCAAGGGCATCTATTATGTCCATATCTTCTTTGGACAACTCAAAATCGAAAATTGCCGCATTGCTGAGGATCCGCTCTTTTTTAGAGGATTTTGGAATGGTAATAACCTTTTTTTGCAGGTCCCAACGGAGAACAATTTGAGTGATGGATCTATTGTACCTTGCTGCCATCTCTTTAAATACTTCAATTGTGAAAATATGGCCCCGCATCAAGGGCGACCAGGCTTCATACTGGATGTTTTTCGATTTGCAGTAGGTTAATAGCTCTGCTTGGACCAAATATGGATGAAATTCCATTTGATTTACCATGGGCACAATCTTGGCACCTTGAAGTAGATCTTCTAAATGATGCTGCATAAAGTTACTTACGCCAATAGCCCTTATTCGTTTGTTTTGATAAAGGTATTCCAGCGCCTTCCAAGTTTCTTTATACTTGCCTTCCACAGGCCAATGAATCAAATACAGGTCCAAATAATCCGTATTTAGGCGTTTTAAACTGGCTTCAAAGGCATTCAATGTATTTTCATAGCCCTGATCTGAATTCCAGACCTTGCTTACCAAAAAAACCTCATCCCTGGGGATGCCACTTTCAATGATCCCCTTTCCAACTCCGACTTCATTGCCATAAACCGAAGCAGTATCGATATGTCTGTATCCTGCTTCCAGGGCCCATTTCACTGCATTGATCACTTCATTTCCATCCTCTGATAAAAAAACCCCTAGTCCTAAATAGGGCATTTGAACTCCGTTATGTAAGGTAAAGGACCCTTTAATGTCTGTGATCGCATTCATAGTGGTATGGTATTATAAGCGGTAAATCCATTCCTCCGGATTTAGGCGTGTTACATCCCTGTAAAGGTAAAACTTCAATTGAGTTAAACCGTTAAACCGATTGGTATATATTTCGCCAAGTTCATCTTTAGCGGTAACTTTATCCCCTTTTTTAACGAACAAATTGGATAGATTATAATAAGTACTTATATAATTTCCGTGTTTAATCTGAACGCCCTTACTTCCCCCAGGCACCGCTAATATAGCAATGACCTCGCCTTCAAATACAGCGCGTGCTCTTGCCCCTTTGTCGGTCGCAATAATTACACCATTGTTCTGGTGCTTAATACCAGGATACACCGCATCATTATAGATGCCAAATCCCTGTTGTTTAATTCCTTTTTCTACGGGCCAAATGAGCCGCCCTTTGTTGGCGGAAAAATTGTTTGCGACAATCGTTGCTTCTGGAGTTAAGACAAATTTGCTGGTATTGCCCGTATTGCCCGCTTCCTTGTTAGAGGCCGCAATGGCGTTTCGTATGAGTCGCTCAATTTGTGCCTCTATTTCACGTGCCTCGGATTTCTTCTTGTTTAAAGCTGCGGTGTACTTACTTTCATTTTGACGTATGGTTTTTAGAAGGTCTTTTTGATTCCCTATCTCTGAAAAAAGTTCTTTTCTGGCTGTCTGGTTTTGAGTAATTAACTGCTCTTTTTCCTTGCGCTGCGACGTAAGATCATTATTTAAAGTGATAAGGTCTTCCGTTTTTGCAGCAATTTGAATTCCCTGCTGTTTCCTATATTGTGTATACTGCTTCATATATTGAAGTCTTTTAAAAGCCTGGTAAAAGTTTTGACTGGACAAAAGAAACATTAATCGACTTTGCTGTGAACGGTTCTGATACGATTTTTGGATCATTGTGGCATATTCCTCTTTTAGGATTTCCAGATCTTCACGAAGCTTGGTAATATTTCTAATATTGGCATTGATCTGCCTGCTCAATAAATTGGATTGTTGATTTGTGACACGTATTAATTGCTGTCTCACATTTATTTTTTGATCTAACAACTCCATTTGGTCCAGTACGGTTCCTTTTTGTTTCCGCTCCGCAAATAACAATCGGTTCATTTCAGAAATTTCTTTCTGGAGTTGTTCGCGTTTGGCTTCCAAGGCTTTCTGTTCATCGGTCTGTGCTTGTCCGGCTAAACCAAACAAAAGAATGGCCGTTACAATTAGTAAATACCGATATGCAAAGAAAGTTTTCATATTACTTTAAAACTATCTTATCAAAACCTTTTGGAATTCTATAAGGAAAGCTTATTTGGTTATTGAATTCAACATTTCGAAACTCAATTTCTATGATATTACGCTGATTATTATCAATGGCAACAATTCCCATGTTATTAGGTACCACCTTTTTATTCTTCTCCTGATAATCCTTGTATCGTACCTCCAATAGCCTTTTTTTCTGAGGCTGGGAAATTTGCTGTGAAGCAAGTTTAAAACTGTTTGGCTCAATTAAGAATAATGTCTTAAAAAGATCGATGGGATTCTTTGGCTTTAGTTCATAGGTTGTTCCGTTCGCTTCAACATCGTAACGTTCATCCCTCAGATCGAATAATGCTTCGCCCAGCAAGAGGTTTTGAACCTTTTTAAAATCAAGATCTGTCCCTAACAAATTACTCAGATACTCAAAATTACCATCAAAATATTCATTTTCTAATTTGTTGTAAAAAGTAACCCTGTCCGGTGTTATCAGCGCCTTTACGATCCCTAAAGGGGCACTCAGCCAGATGGCTTTGTCTTTTTCCATCCTTAGACTTACCCCAATGCTCTGTGTAGATAAACCATCAGAATAGTTGATCTTCAGCTTACTGGTCAGGGTTTTAAAATCTACAGAATTTTTGTAATGATTTTTTATAACAGTTCTTGCCGTTAGACTCTGATCTACTTTTCTATCGGAAATAATTTTCCCTGATTTGCAGGAAAAAAAAAGCGACAGAATAATTCCTAAAGATACCAGTCGTACCCCAGTCCATAGATTCTCATTCATTGATTTAGGAGCCATTTTTAAGTTTACTAAGATACATATTTGCCTTTTTGGTATCACCCAAAGCGGTATAGGCTGCAGCAAGTTCCTTATAGATTTTTGATGCCAAAACTTCATCCTCCAAAAGATAATCCAGTGCCATATTTAAAAATTCAATAGCTTCTTTGTTATTCGAAAGCTGATTAGATGCCAAACCTCTGGCATAATAAAAATAAGGCTGGGAAGGATAGATCTCCAGGGCTTCTTCCGCTACTTGTTTTAAGGATTTAAAATCCTTCTCACCTATCAGTGCATTGATCTGTTGGGTATACCCTAAAAGGAAGTCCGTTTCTTCTTGAACCTCAGGGGTTTTTTCTTGTTCTTCCTCAACAGAATTTTGTGCGATGGAATCCTGGATCATTAAGGTTAATTTCCTGGTAAAACTGCTAGATCGCAACTCTTTTAATACTTCTAAGGCATTTCGGTATTCCTCCTTTTTAAAATAAATACGTGCTAAATTCTCTCTTAAGCGAATATCCCCATATGGGATTTGATCCTGTATGCCTTCAAAATCTGCTCCTTGTGATTTTCGTACATCAACCAGCGTATTGAGGTACCACAGATTGGTTGGTTCCGAATTAATTGCTGCCAGAGCGTATTCTTGTGCTAACAAAAGTTGATTATTCAATCGATATGCCTTTGCAAGCTCATGATCTAACACACTGCTTTCGGAATTAAGAAGTTTACATTTTAACAATAAATTAATGGCCTTATCATAGTTTTCAATTCCTTTTTGCTTTAAAGCCTCAAAAAATAGTTCCTGAAATTCGTCTGTATATTGTTCCAAAAAGACTTCAGCACTTTCTTCCTCCTGGGCAGTAATCATCAACGGCATTGCCAGAAGGCCGGTAACCATTAGAAATATGTAACCTATTCTTTTCATAATAATTACTAAGGTTTTTTCCAGGATTGTGACTATAAGGCCATTACTGCCTTATTTAGTGCCTGTACTTCCAAATCCTCCTTCACCACGCTTCGTTTCCGATAATGTTTCTACCTGAACCCATTCTGCCCTTTCATGTTTGGCGATCACTAATTGGGCTACCCGTTCTCCATCTTCAATGGTAAATGTTTCATTAGACAGGTTAACAAGAATCACGCCAATCTCACCCCGGTAATCAGCGTCTATAGTTCCGGGTGCATTAAGTACGGTGATCCCTTTTTTAGCTGCAAGACCACTACGAGGTCTTACCTGGGCTTCATAGCCCATAGGTAATTCAATAAACAGGCCTGTTTTAATAATGCACCGTTCCAAGGGCTTCAAAATAACTGGTTCCACAATATGGGCCTTTAAGTCCATCCCTGCGGAAGCAGCAGTTTCATAGTGGGGCAGTGAATGCCTGGAAGTATTTATTATTCTAATGTTCATTTTTAGTGAAGATTCGTTTTAGCAATGCGTATTCCATTTTATAAACTAGCAATAAAAATACTAAAAGGAGAAAAGAACCTATGATTAATTGACCTTTAAATACATAAAATGAAAGTGCTGAAAACACTATTGAAACTCCCATATAAAATGTAATTTTTCTCAGATTATAGGGGATAGGATAATATTTTTTTCCGAAATAATAAGACAAGAACATCATAATCGCATAGGCCGATAAGGTGGCATAGGCAGAGGCGTAATACCCTATATATGGAATGAAGAAGTAGTTGATCCCAATGGTGATGATTGCACCTACTATAGATATATACGCCCCAAATTTTGTTCTGTCTGTTACCTTATACCAAACCGAAAGGTTGTGGTAAATACCCAAACAAAAACTGGCCAAAACAATAATAGGCACTACCGGCATTGCCTCCCAATAATCCGAATTTAATACAAATAATAGTTTTAGCTGATCTGCAAAAACAACTACCGCCAGTAAAATTACACTTCCAAGCACCACAAAATAATTTGTGATCTGCGCGTACGCCTTTTGAGGATTCTCTGTTTTTGAATGACTGAAGAAAAAAGGTTCTATCCCCAAACGAAACGCAGTGGCAAACAGTGTCATAAAAAGTGCCAGTTTATAACATGCCGAGTATTTACCTATCTCGCTTTTGGCTATGTCCGGAGGCAATAATTCGGCGAGCATAATTCTATCGAATACTTCATTGATGGTAAATGCAATCCCTGCAATCATCACCGGCAGTCCATAGCGCACCATTTTTGCCCACAATGCCTTATCGAAAGTATATGAAGGCAACTTATAACGACCCCCCATAAGGAGCAGGGTAAGCCCGCTGGCGATAACTAGCGATATGAAAATATAGGATATTTGAAAATCCGGTTTGTAGATACTACTTAGTATTCCGTCCGGATTGTCCTCTGCCAGACCAGGCAACAGAAGTAGAAAGAAGACATTCAATCCCAGATTTACCGCTACATTGATTATTTTGATGATGGCATACCGCTGGGGCTGCTGATTGGCTCGTAACCATGCAAATGGAATGATTGCCAATGCATCGAGCGCTAAAATGTAAATCACATACTTAATGTATTGTATTTCAATATTTAAAAGAAGGGCCAGTCTATCTTGAAATAAAAAAGCAATGAATGCAAAAAGAATGGTTGTGGCTGTTAAGGAGATCAATGAAGTAGATACAACCTTGTCCTTATTGGGTTCGCTGCTGTAATATCTGAAAAAGGCCGTTTCCATACCATAAGCAAGGATCACATTAAAAATGGCAAACCATGCAAAAATTAAGGTTACCTCCCCATAGGAGCCCGGAGGCATTACTTTGGTATATAATGGCACTAAAACAAATGAAAGCATCCTTGGCAAGACAGTGGCCAAACCGTATATAAACGTCTGCTTAAAAAGTTTCTGAAAAAGACTCAACCTCGATGTTGTTAGGTAAGGCTTAAAATTAGGTATTTAAAGCCGGCAAACAAAGTTAGTTTTTTGGCCTTGCAGGATATATAAGTGGATCCTTATCTTTTACCCCACTTATTTTATGGAATTTCCATTTATTTTTCCCTTTTGCCCGAAAACTAAGTACCGCCTCATCCTTGGCAAGTTCAAATGGAAACTCCTTCTCTTGCGGTTTTGAAATACTTGGTGGTTGATTGCCTACCTCTTCCATTGGATCGGCATGCATTATAATGTCTGGTTTTGGACCATCTTTTTTATTTGTGTATTCACAGATTATAACCAGTTTGTTCCCTTCCTTTTGGGTTGTAGAAGATAAAACATGTCCTCTGAAATACACATCGCCAAAAGTTACCTCAGCTTCCGTCACGCTGGCAACCGGTATTTTCAAAACAAATCCGGAACCTCCTTCTTCCCTGCCTGCAGCGAACTGCTGGCAACTGGGTTTGTCAATGACAAAAGGGGCATTTTCCACTATTTTTTTTTGTGAGCTACATCCAAATAGTCCCAGAATAAAGCTTGCTGCTATAATGATCGATTTTTTCATATGTCTTGTTTTACCTGGCATTGTTCGTTACGTTCTTCTATAATTCAATATTAATGCCAAAAGTAGGGATAAACCAAAATAAAAAATGGTAGGATAGAATAAAAAACCCTGGCAAATGCAGGGTTAATATCTTTTCTTAGGATGTGAATTACTATCGCTTCCTAATTGTTCAGCGCTTCTGCCCCCCCAACAATTTCCAGGATCTCATTGGTAATTGCAGCCTGACGGGCCTTATTGTATGTAAGTTTTAGTTGATCCCTAAGTTCTGAAGCGTTATCTGTTGCCTTATGCATTGCCGTCATTCGAGCCCCATGTTCGCTCGCAAATGAATCCCGTACTGCTTTATAGAGCTGCGTCTTTAAGGATTTTGGGATCAATTCTTGAACGATCTTTTGCTTCTCTGGTTCAAAAATATAATCCGTTGCCACTTTAACATCTTCTTCGGCAGAAACGATGGGCAAAAACTGTTCTGTCATCAATATTTGCGTAGCCGCATTTTTAAACTTGTTATAGACCAACACTATTTTATCATAAGAACCATCGGTAAATAATCCCATAAGTTCCTCTGCAATTTGTGCGACATTATTGAAAGTAAGGTCATCGTATACTTTACTGTGGTTTGCTATAACAGAATTCTTTTTCTTTAAGAGGTCATTACCTCTTTTACCGACGGCCATAAAATGAACCTCCTTATTGGGGTAAGGCCCTTCCTTTAAGCTGGTACATTCTTTTAAAACATTGGAGTTAAAGGCCCCGCATAACCCCCTGTTTGAAGTAATTGCAACGATCAATACTTTTTTTACAGGGCGTTCATCTGAGAATGCGCTCCCCGAATCGGCATCTAAACTGGCACTTAAACTTTGTATAAGTTCGGTGAGCTTATTCGCATAAGGGCGCATGGCAGTAATGGCATCCTGGGCTTTTTTCAACTTAGCAGCCGACACCATCTTCATGGCACTGGTGATCTGCATAGTAGACGAGACCGATGCTATTCTATTCCGTATTTCCTTAAGGTTTGCCATTTTATTCTCTAATTACCCTTTCTTAGCTCTTATATTTCTTTACCATGTCCTTGCAAACGGTGGTAAGGATGTCAGTAACCTTATCGGTAAGTTTACCGGCCTTTAGACTATCCAAAGCACTCTTGTGTTTCGCATGTAAAAATTCCAGATAATCCCTTTCAAATTCCTTTACCTTTTCAACAGGAACATCCCTTAGTAAATTCTTGGAACCTGCATATATAATAGCTACCTGGTCTTCTACCGTAAACGGATCGTTTTGCGCTTGTTTTAGTATTTCCACGTTACGCCTTCCTTTTTCTATAACATTTAAGGTGGCCGCATCCAAATCGGAACCAAACTTGGCAAAAGCTTCCAATTCCCTGAATTGCGCCTGGTCTAATTTAAGGGTGCCTGCTACCTTTTTCATCGATTTTATCTGTGCAGAACCCCCAACCCTGGATACGGATATCCCAACGTTGATCGCTGGTCGAACCCCCTGATTAAAAAGATCTTGCTCAAGGAATATCTGCCCGTCCGTAATTGAAATTACGTTCGTAGGAATATAGGCCGAAACGTCTCCCGCCTGAGTTTCAATGATCGGTAAGGCCGTTAAAGAGCCCCCACCTTTTACCATAGGTCTCAAAACATCGGGAAGATCATTCATGTTTTTAGCAATACTATCGTCATCGATCACCTTAGCGGCTCTCTCCAACAATCTTGAGTGAAGGTAGAATACATCCCCAGGGTACGCTTCCCTTCCCGGTGGTCGCCTTAATAACAAGGATACCTCACGATAGGCCACAGCTTGTTTAGACAAATCATCATAGATAATAAGTGCAGGACGACCTGAGTCCCTAAAATATTCGCCGATCGATGCTCCTGCAAAGGGAGCATATACCTGCATAGGAGCAGGATCCGAGGCATTGGCGGCAACAATGGTAGTATAGGCTAAAGCACCTCTGTCTTCCAATGTTTTAGCAATATTGGCTACTGTAGAGGCTTTCTGTCCGATCGCTACATAGATACAGTAAACAGGATTTCCTGCGTCGTAAAATTCTTTTTGGTTCAGGATCGTATCAATACAAACCGTAGTTTTTCCGGTTTGGCGGTCACCGATTACTAATTCTCGCTGTCCCCTACCGATCGGGATCATGGCATCGATCGCTTTTATTCCTGTCTGCAAAGGTTCATTTACCGGCTGACGAAAAATAACCCCAGGGGCCTTCCGCTCCAAAGGCATTTCATAGGTCTTGCCTGTAATGGGTCCTTTGCCATCTATAGGAGTCCCCAGTGTATCTACCACACGGCCAACAATACCTTCTCCCACATTAATTGAAGCGATTCGCTGGGTTCTTTTAACGGTAGTACCCTCTTTTATCGCACTGGAATGTCCAAGAAGTACCACCCCAACATTGTCTTCTTCCAGGTTGAGTACGATCCCTTCAAGACCGCCATCAAATTCTACCAATTCCCCATATTGTACGTTGGAAAGACCATAAACACGGGCTATACCATCCCCTACTTGCAGAACTGTTCCTATTTCATCAAGGGTTGCTGAGACTTCAATTCCCGATAATTGTTTCTTTAAGATTGCCGATACTTCAGCGGCTTTAACTCCTGCCATATTATTTAAGATGTAAGACGAAGGGAACTGGTTATCATCCCATTCCTATCGTAATTAAGACTTATATACTTTTTGTAAATTCTCTTTTTATGTTGTTCAATTTATTTGAAATACTTGCGTCGTACTGTAAATCGCCTACACGCAATACGAACCCCCCAATAAGACTGCTATCTACTCTGTTCTCGATCGTAATCTTATTCCCGGTTAGTTTCGAAACTTCTTTCAGAACCTTTTTTTCCAATTCGTCCGATAGAGGTACAGCGGTGGTTACGTAAGCTACGTCTTTCCCTTTGAGGTCCTCATTCAGGACGATGTATTTAAAGGCCACTTCATTGATCAAGGAAATTCTTCTGTTCGTTATCAACAGATCGATAAGGCCCTCGGTAATTGGATGGCTTCCCTTAAAAATGGCTAAGAACGCCTTCTTTTTTAGTTCACCCTTCATTACAGGGCTCCCGATCAATTCCTGCAATTCCTTACTGCCAGAAATAGTTGCAACGATTGTACGCATATCGTTTTCAACAACATCAGTCATTTTCTTTTCAACGGCAAAGTCTAAAACAGCCCTTGCGTACCGGGCTGCCGCTCTGGATTCGCTCATGGGTCCTAATTCAATTTAATATCTCCCAACATATCATCGACCAATTTCAACTGCTTTTCCTTATTGGTCAATTGTTCTCTGATGACTTTTTCTGCTATTTGAACGGAAAGGTCTGCCACCTGATTTTTGATCTCGGCAACAGCTGCTTTCTTTTCACTTTCAATGGTTGCCTTGGCTTGCTTTATCATTTTATCTCCTTCTGCCTTAGCCTGGTCTTTGGCATCGGTTACCATTTGATCTTTGATCTCGCGTGCTTCCTTTAACATGGCCTCACGTTCCCCTCTCGCTTCCTGAAGCAATTTTTCGCTATCTGCCGTTACGTTCTGCATTTCCTTTTTTGCATCTTCTGCGGCCGCCAAAGCATTTTTAATGCCTTCCTCCCTATCGTTTACTGCATTCAGAATTGGTTTCCATGCATATTTATAAAGCAATAATAGCAGAAGACCAAATAACAAGGTTTGCCAAACAAATAACCCGAACGAAAAATCATTCAATAATTTTTCCATAATTACAATACTTTAATGCCTTTAATTTAAAAACAAAGGATGGCCGCAACCAACCGTTGCGGCTTTCTCCCTTACTACTTTAGGATACCGCAAACAACGCTGCGAAACCAATTCCTTCAATAAGCGCCGCCACAATTAGCATTGCTGTTTGAATCTTTCCGTAAGCTTCAGGCTGACGGGCAATAGCATCCATTGCAGAACCACCGATTCTACCAATACCAATGCCAACACCAATTACAACCAAACCTGCACCTACCATTACTGGAATTTCCATAATCTATCTAGTTTAAAAATTAAAATACAACTTACAATTCCCCTCCGATCTAATTGTTCGGAAAAGTATTTTTTATAAATGTGCCAATTCTGGCTCTTCTTCATGTTCGTGTCCATGGTCGTGCTCTTCTGAGGCAAATCCAAAGTAAAGCGACGATAACATGGTAAAAATATAGGCCTGTAAAAGGGCTACTAAAATCTCTATTAATGTTATTGCGAATGCCAAAAAGAATGATAGGGGGCTCCCTATCCAGCTTTTGAAAATAAACATCAATCCTATTAAGCTCATCAATACAATATGGCCAGCCTGCATATTGGCATACAAACGGATCAATAATGCAAACGGCTTAATAATCAGACCTAAAAGTTCAATAGGTACTAAAATGATATAAATGGGAAGCTTACCATACCATGGCATTGCATTTCCTAACGGATCTACCAAGTGCTTCCAATAATCCTTGGTCCCAGTGAAATTTGTGATTAGGAAGGTAAGTAAAGCCAAGGCAAAAGTGATCGCAATATTTCCGGTAACGTTGACCCCAAGGGGCGTTAATCCGAACATGTTCAGGAACCATATAAAAAAGAAGATGGTTAACAAGAACGGCATGTATTTTCTATAACGCTTCTCGCCAATGGTGGGTCGTGCAATATCGTCTCGTATATACAACACAATAGGTTCGAAGAATCTGCCTGCCCCCGTGGGTACTCCGCCGTTCTTAGCATACGACCGGGCAAGGCTGGTAAAAAGCCAAAACATTAATAAGCCAGTTATGATGATCATAACCACATTTTTGGTCATTGAAAAATCGATCGGTTTAACATTTGTTGGATGCTGCTCCTCGTCATAGTTAATAGTTCCGCTTGCATCGGTTTTGTAAATTTTACTATGGTATAGTTTGTAGTAATTACCGTCGACTTCCGCTAATGTTTCACCGTGATGAAATTTGGATGAAGAAAAAACATGAAGCCCGTTATCCCAAATAATTACCGGTAAAGGGATCCCTATATAAACATGTTCCCCGTTATCTTCGGTGTATGAAAAAATTGAAAAGTCATGAGAATCCTGGAGGTGATGGGAAATATATTCTTTGATCTCGGTTTTAATATCTTTCTTGGACCCTTCCACCCCTTCTTCTTTAGCTGAAGCGTAGGTAGCGCTAGTAAAGAATAGTGAACATATTAAAAGAACTTTTACAGTAAAAAGGTTTCTCATATTGCTTTAAAATATGGGTCTCTAAAAATCGGTGCAAATGTAAACTATTCTCTTAAAAAGAAAAAAGCATTTAGAAGTTTATTTTAAAGCAAATTCCCCGTGATTGGAGGCTTGCAACTTATTTTAAAGTATTGAGCATTTTAGCCGTAAAGAATGTTTCCATAATAAGGCAGATCAGATAAGGAATAAAAAACGCTGCAAACTCCAAATTAGTGATCTCTCCATCTGCTTTGTAAACCGGATAGAAGATTAAAAAAAAGATCAGGAACTTCAGCATACTTCCCCCGAGATATAGGAAACCTATCTGATTTTTTAAGCGGATCCTCAAGAGATAGAGCGCCATAAAAATGGACGAAGCCATAATGAAATTTAAAATATAGGACCAAAGTATCAAATCGGCCAGAAGTGGTAATGCCTGGAAATATAAAACAGCTAAATGAAGTCCGAGTATAAGGAGCATGCTCCCTAGTAGAAGACCAAAAAATTTCAGAACAAGGCCGGGAATTGCCATTAGTATTTTACCCTTTTTAATTGGAGAAGGACCACATAGATGGCAATAGCAACACCTATCATAGTGGCAATTGCCGTAAAGATCCGCTTCTCTGTCTGGTAATATTGATCTAACCAGATCCCCCCTTTGGCTGCCAAAAAAATGATCGCCCCCATTTCGAATCCGATACCGGATAAAATGGCGATATTTTTCAGCGCAAATTTAGTTTTACGAGGCTTTTGCTGGTTCATTGGTCTTGCCTACGGACGATTTAAAGCCACTCGTTGAAGATGAAACTGTAGCTCCTCCTGTAGTTCCGGAGTTATTACTTGTGCCTCCTTTACCTTTCATGGTACAGGCCGCGTTAAAAGTTGCGCCTGGTTCCACGGCTAATTTGGAAACGGAAACCGTACCTTCAATAATGGCAGATGCTTTTAGGGATAGTAGTTCGGCTACCTGTAATTCACCATTAAAACTGCCTTCTATGTCTGCATTTACACACTCTACTTTACCATGTATGTAACCGCCTTTTCCAATTACCACTTTGCCGGAAGTCTTTAAATTTCCGTTTAATTTACCATCAATTCTGAAATCGGCTTCAGAAACGATATCTCCCTTTATTTTGGTGTTCTTTTCTATTCTGTTGGGCTGCCCTCCAAGTTCGTTCATAGCTTTAGGTTTTTTGTTATCTGAAAACATACTGTTAAGGTTTTGGGGTTAAGTTCTGCTGTCTGTATTCTCTAATATTCTTGTGAATTTGAATTGTTTTATAGTTAGTCGATAAAATTACAAAATTCTCATTATCAATTCGGTAATCTTTGTTGTTTTTTAACAGCTCCACATACCCGAGTGCAAACTCCCTGGATTTGAAACCATGTACAACTACAAATTGATCTTCTAAATTATAAATATCCTTAGATACTTTATTGCCATAGTTTAAATCCTTTATGGAGGCCTCTATGCGACGCTTCAACTTCAGGGCAGCCTCATTGTTGTTTCTTTTGAATGGAAAGACCACTTTCCAATTCGCTGAACCGGCGATGGCAGTTTCGGGTGTAAATTCCTTGGGTTCCAGTTTTGGCAATTGTTCCGATATCATTTCCTGGGCCTTTTTCCCTTCCGGTTTATTGGGATAATTGAAGGCTACATAGTTTAAAGCCTCCTTGAATTCCTCATAGCCTTGTAATCTTCCTATAGCTGTTGCTTTTAGCATTTCAAACTTCGGTACCACCGGATCTCCGGTAAAGGCATTAATGCTCTCTTCCGCTCCTGTGATCACTCTTAAAAAATCCTGTTCCTGAAAGAGTTGGTATAAACGCGAATATCTGGCTTCCGGGCTATCTTCAGATGCAGTCAGAACTGCCTGGGGATTCAATAATAGCTCCGCATACCTCGAATTGGGATGGTTCTGGATGATATTTTTTTTCATGGAGATCGCCATGGGACTTCCCACTTCCTCGTAGATCTTGAACAAATTGTATTTAGAAGGAAGTATCAGACGTTCTTCGGGAGAGGATTCCAAAACACGCTCCAATTTACCAGCTGCCAAAAGGTTTTCCCCAAATTTTTCTTTATAGATCAGGCCTAACTGATAATTGGCAAAATTACGCTCTCTTTCAAGGCTGTCAATGACCGCTATATCTGTCGGTACTCGTTCCAAATAAAAATCAAGGGAATATTTTATCTCTTCAGGTAGTGTAGCGGGATCAACGTTTTGGTCTGCTGTGAGTACATCGCTCAATTCTATTTGTGCCGATATGTTTTTATTGCTCCAGCGCCAATTGTCCTCGAGCGTTCTGTTGCCCCATTTATTTTTAAAATCGGTTTTTCCGTACCCAAGGCTGGTAATGTTGTAAAAGTAAAATTTTCCTTTGTTTTCCTTTCCTCCTTTAGATTCTCCAAAAACAGCAAAACCCGCACTTAAGCGGTCTTCCTCTTTCTTTGCTACCGCTTCTGCTTTCCTTTTCAGTTCATCAATATAAGCCTGAAAATAGTTTTCACGATCCTTGGGGGTCATTTGGTAAACCGTTATCACGCTATCTGCATATTGAACGGTCTCTTCATAGGTGATGACATCTTCCAGATTATCCAATTTCTTTTTAATGGCCCTGTACTTTTTAGTGTTATCCGGAAGGTTAGTAAGGACACTATCAAAATACGCCCCAGCTGTTTTATAAGTGTTTTCATCAAAATAATAATCGGCCAGATCTTCATAGTTCAAGGCAAATAACTGAGGGTTACGGTCGGTAATTCTAAGTGACCTATTATAATACGCCAACGCAAGACTATCAGATCCCAGCCCGTTATGATACTCTGCTATTTGTCTGTTTATCCTATCTAAAAAGGGGCGGTTTTCCCGGTTTATCTCGAGCCAGGTAAGGTATTCCAAAAGTTCTTCTTTGTTTTGCTCCGTTACTGGTGTATTTTGAATCTTTTGAAGGTGGGCATTAATCCAATATATACGGGGCGATTTTCGCTGCAGGGCAATGATCTTATCAAAGGCGTAATTGGCACTGTCTTTATAGCCTAACTGATTATACAACTGACCTATAATAAAATAATAACGTCCTTTCTCCGGATTTTTATTGGTATAGGCCGAGGCGATCCGTAATTGACGTATTGCAGTGTCGGGGGCATTCAGATTAATGTATGCCTGTGCCATGATGGCCCTGGCATCTGCGTATTCCTGATCTTTTAGATTTTCATATTTTAAAAGGCGCCTCAGATTTTTTAAGGCTAATTCCTCATTTTCGAGCCGGATATTTGTCTTTTCCCGCCAAATAGTGGCCTCATTTAATTTGTTGCTCTCGGTATATTTTTGAAGCACGTAATTAAACGCCTCAATCGCTGGGACGTAGCGTTGGTCAAAATACCGGGCCTTCCCTAATAATAAAAAGGCCTCATCGGTTTGGGGGTTTCGCTCCTCGTTTTCTATATCCATACTGTGCTTCTGAATGGCCTTGGTTGCCTTATCTTCTGCCCTAATAAAGTTTGGATTGTTGTCTTCCGAGTCTAATTTGATCTCATCTTTAACTTCTAATCGTTCTACCGGTAAGATCTCCCAGTAATTATCGCGGTACGAATTATTGAGTTGTTCACGGCCTTCCTCAAAAGCGAGGTTACCATTATACAACGTATTGTATTTGGTATTTAAGGCGTGCCAATTGCGGTTAACAAAAGCGTCTTTATTGGTGGAACAGGCATTGAAAATAAGGCCCCCACATAAAAGGATGTAAAAAAAACTAGATCGAAGCTTCAAAATTAGGTGTATTCGTACGTAATGTAAACTTAAAAAGTGCCCGTTTATTATATGGCTACTCGATAAAATGCATTAAATACATCCAAGTGCCTTCACGAGTGAATTTTCAATGAAAAAGACACCTTCTTCAACTATCCTCCAAAGAAAGTTTCCAATTCCTTCAAAGTTTGGGTAGAGGTTTGGATATCTTTTACAATATCTCCCTTGTTCAGTACTACGATGCGTTCACAAACTTCCGTTACATGGATTAGATCGTGACTGGAGACCAAAACCGTTACCTCCCGGTTCTGAGCCAGATCTCTTATGATCTCTTTAAGCCGTATTTGGGTGGTAGGATCCAGGTTGGCAAAAGGCTCATCCAAAATAATCACTTCAGGACTCCCGATAAAGGAAGCTACGATCCCCACCTTTTTTTGGTTCCCTTTAGACAGGTCTCTCAAATATTTCTTCTGTCCCAGGATCTCTCCATGAAAAAAGTTCTCAAAAGTTGAGATCAGGGCGTCCACATCGGCCTTATTTTGTCCGCGCAATTCGCCTATGAAATAAAAGTATTCTTCCGGGGTAAGGTAGCCTATTAAAAAAGTTTCGTCTATAAAGGCGGAAGTAAAGGGTTTCCAGGCTTCACTGATATCTACCTGAACCTCATTATTGATGATCTTGCCCGTTGTAGGCTGAATAAGATCTAATAAAAGGCTGAAAAAGGTTGTTTTACCTGCGCCATTGTTCCCAACCAGGCCAAAACTTTGACCTTTGGGAATCTCCAGATTTTCAATATTTAAAACAGTTTGCTTTCCGTAGTTCTTTGTTAGGTTATGAACTGTGATCATATGTGTGTTTTAATTTTTAATCGGTTTGTTTGTATGCCAAAAGCGTTTTATACTTTTCTTTTTTGTAGATCTTTTCAATTTTTTTGAAAACAACATCTTTAAAAGCAAATCCGATCACCCCAGATAGTGCTACCGCAAGATATCCTGCGGTGGGATTGATCAAATAATGCCCCGCTGCATACACCAATAAAGGCAATAGTAGTTTTGGGATGGTTAGGATCATTGTTTTAACATTAAATGCCTGTTTATCCCCAAAGGCTTTCTTGTTCGATGTTAGATCTATGGGTGTTTTTATATAGGCTCCGCCCCAAAGCACGAGATAGGAGTTCACGCCTATGTTATAAATGGCCCCCACAACGATTGCCAGATACACATCCCATCCAAAATACAGGTAAAAAGCAGCCAAAAAGGTGCTTATAAGTGTTGCAATAATGATCAGGTACCATTTGGAAGTCAGATACTCCCGGTACTGAATGTTCTGGCTCATCATCAGCGGATAATACGAACTATCCCAGCTGGGGACAAACTGCCCGAAACTAAAAAGGAAGCCCCCTGAAATAAAGATCCCGGCAAATATCTTCCAAATGGGCCCTTCATATACCTCAAAGCTCCCGGTAAAAAAGAAAAAGCCGTAAAAAAGGAACAGGATACTCAGGATCACCGTTGTTTTGGAGCGCTTGTTGCGTTTGATCAGCTTAATATCATTTTTCAAAAAGGTACCCAGGTTCCCAAACATGTTTAAACACGTAAAATCTTCCGTTTTGGCCTCCGAATGCTTGGTAGCCAGGCCGCCATCTAAGTACATGTGTTTTTTGAAGTAGTTGAAAGAGGCATAGATCAATCCAAGTAATAATAAAATGGGCAAGGTGGCTGTCCAGGGAAGATTAAAAAAGGAATTAAAGACAGGAGCGGTTAAGACTGTAATATCGAACCATCCATAATACTGCATCAACCCCAATAGGGCAAGGATAACTACCATAGGATAGAAAATACTATCCTTATTGTTCATCATGATATTGATAAAATTATTGCAGTAAAACAGCGCCATGATCCCGAGGTGCCAGCCAAGTACAGATAATGGGTCGTAATCCTGGCTGATCAGCACAATAGAAAAGGGTACAAAGAAAAAAGCATGGTACCAGTTAAAAAACGACAATACGGTTTTCCCAAGGGAATATTTAACCACCGCCCTTTTCTTGAAAGGCATGTACAGCAATGGTTTAATGTTCATGATAGGCATTTTTTGGAACATATACCGAACGTACAGGTCCACAAGGAGGTAGTAGATCAGAAAGCGGTTTACCACAATCAGTGGATCTCCTAATCCGGCCCTTTTAATGATAAAAAATGACCCTACTCCCATGGCCAGGAATACAGCCATAAAATATAGAGCCCCAAAGATCATCAGTATTTTAAATCCCAGGTTGGTTTTAAAAGAAGCTGCCCTAAAAAATGATTTCCACTGAAGCCTTATAAAGTGTTTGAACATAATGGTTGGTAAATAATATGTCTTGAGTTAGTAACGCAAATATAGATTTTGTTACAAAGACCTCCTATTTTTTGGAATTCTCGACCTAATTACCTCCTCATTCCTTAATTTTGCACAAAATTTTGCGAAATGAGCACCTTTTACCCACTTACGGTTTCGAGTTTAAAAGCATTGACGCCAAATGCTGTGGCTATTTCTTTTGTTATTCCCACAAAACTTAAAGAGATCTTTGCTTTTGACGCCGGACAACATTTAACCTTAAAGCAGAAGATCGGCGGGAAAGAAGTACGCAGGGCCTATTCCATTTCATCTTCACCAAAAGAAACCGAAATGACAGTGGGTATTAAAAGAGTTGCCGGCGGGGTCTTTTCGGAATGGGCCAACAAGCAATTAAAGGAAGGTGATGTAATAGAGGTGATGCCTCCCAAAGGCCATTTCGTATTTAAGCCTGCCAGTAAACCACAACATATTGCTGCCTTTGCTGCCGGGAGCGGTATTACGCCTATTATAAGTATGGCTAAATCGGTTTTAGAAAGCCATTCTGATAATACGTTCGTATTGGTTTATGGAAACCAAAACCTTCAGGAAACCATGTATTACAGGGAATTGCTGGATTTGGAAAAATTATATACTGATCGGATTTTTATTCAATTTGTATATAGCAGGTCCAACGAGGCAGAGGGTCTGTTTGGGCGCATAGAAGCCTCCACGGTTAACCTGATCCTCAAGAATAAATTTAAAGACCGGGGTTTTGATGATTTTTATCTATGTGGCCCCGAGGACATGATCAATACCGTAAAAGTTGCGCTTTCAAACAGCGGGATCGCAAAGGATCATATCCATTCTGAATTGTTTACCACATCGCAGGAAGAGGAAATCTCTGACCTGGCCGGCCAGACATCCTTAGAAGTGACTTTGGAAGACGAAGTGTTTACTTTGGTGATGGATCGAAAGAAGTTGGTTCTGGACGCCGTCCTCGATGAAGATATCGATGCCCCGTATTCGTGCCAGGGGGGCGTATGCAGCACTTGTATTGCCAGGGTTACGGAAGGCAAGGCCGAAATGGTTAAAAATCAAATCTTAACGGATAGCGAAATTGAAGAAGGGTTTATTCTTACCTGCCAATCGCATCCGCTAACACCAATACTTAAGATCGATTACGATGATGTTTAAATGAGATTAGAGCATATTATATCAATTTCACAGGTTAAACCACTTCATATCTGCACATCCCAAAGGATTATTTTATCCATTTCACAAACCGGCTAGTTGGTAAATCGGACAACAATGGCAACAATTTAAAAAAAGAGTGTATTCTATCTGCATAAAGCGCATATAGTCCGAAGTGATTGCTATTCAAAACAAAAAATACTTCCAATAAAAAGACTGCCTGGTTGGTTTAAGGAATACTTTACTATTAAATTTAAGGGCGTGTTTGTAATGAAAAAAAACTTTCACGAACTAACCTATTAAACGATTTCGTCGTAATTTTAAGGAGAATATACTTGTAATGAATACCCCTGGCCATAGTAATACTGCTATTCTTATTTTTGCCCATTCTTCTGTGGAAGAAATTCGGCATAAACCCATTAAAAATGGTGACAGGTTATTTGATGAGCTTACCAGGGTAACGCTTATGACCGCAAAAAAGACCGGGATTCCATATTATCATTATTCCGGAGACAAGCAGCAAGGAAACCTTTTTGCCGACCGATTTATCAATGCGATCAAAGACGTATTTGATTTAGGGTATGATAATGTGATTACTATAGGTAACGATAGTCCTCAACTTACACATGCAGACTTATGTGAGGCTCAGGAGATGCTTTCCCAGGGTAATTTTGTACTAGGGCCTTCTCTGGATGGTGGATTCTATCTGATGGGCCTTCATAAGTCCCAGTTCGATCCCAATTCATTCCTGGCGCTGTCCTGGCAATCTTCGAAGGTTTCCCATGAACTACTGGACTTGATATCAAACAAGGGAATATCGGTGGTTACCTTAAGACCTTTATCGGATATCGATACTCATGCTGATCTGCATATCATTAATAAGCGATCGTATCTCATTTCTGCAAGACTGAGGAAAATAATACAACTCCTGCTTCATAAAAAGTATACAATATTTGATTCCCTGCAAATCCGAATTACAACTCCAGTAGTTACAACTCCTTTAAACAAAGGATCGCCTTTATCCATACGCTTCCATTGATGGCCTTATAACATTCATAGTCGTCCATTCTTCAGGGGATGGAACGCTACTAAAATTATGTTCCTAGGGTAAGGAAGATTGGACTATTCTATCACAGTATACCCTATTTAATTAAAAACGATTTATCAATACATCTCAATATGACAAACAATTATTATGACCCGGCAGATCTAAGAAAATTTGGAAAAATCACTGAATGGAGTGAGGAATTGGGAACCAAATTTTTTAATTATTACAACGCCGTTTTTGAAGAAGGAGCACTTTCTGCGCGTGAAAAATCTTTAATTGCCCTGGCAGTGGCCCATGTAGTTAAATGTCCTTATTGTATAGATGCCTATACCAAAGATGGATTGCAAAGGGGGATCACTAAAGAAGAAATGATGGAAGCAGTGCATGCCGGTGCGGCGATCGAAAGCGGCGCCACCCTGGTGCATGGCGTACAAATGATGAACAAATACAATAAACTCAGCATGTAAAAGTCCTGAGAAAAGACAAATACCATGATATCCCCATAAATTGGGTGGCTTAGAAATGCTGGATAAAAAATAGAAATAGAAAGAAATGGCGACAAAATCGTTAAAAGCGAGACATAAAGAGCTGGCAGAAACCAACAATCAATTAGAAATCTTGAATGGTGGGATTTTTCAGGAGGGCGAACTTCCTTATTTTAAGGATAAAATTGCTGAGATAGGACAGTTTCCCCTTAGACCCAATAAATTAGAGGTTTTACAGATCAATGTAGGGTATATGTGCAATCAGGTTTGTGAACACTGTCATGTAGACGCAGGCCCTGATAGAAAGGAGATCATGACCAAAGAAACCATGATTCAATGCCTGGAGGTAATTCGAAATACAGGGGCTCATACTCTCGATCTTACCGGGGGTGCCCCCGAAATGAACCCGAATTTTAAATGGTTTGTGGATGAAGCTTCTAAAGCGGGAATTCAGGATTTTATTGTAAGGTCTAACTTAACCATCATTAGGGCCAATAAGAAATATCACGATCTACCACAGTTTTTTAAGGACCATAATGTACATGTAGTATCGTCAATGCCTCATTATACAAGAGGCAAAACAGACAAACAACGGGGAGCTGGTGTTTTCGATAAGTCGATCATGGCCTTACAGGAATTAAATGCAATAGGATATGGTAAGCCTAACAGTGATTTGCGGCTAGACCTGGTTTACAACCCTTCGGGTGCCTATCTGCCGGGAGATCAGGCTGCCCTTGAACACGATTTTAAAATAGCGCTGAAAGAAGACTTTGGTATTGAATTTCACAACCTGTTCGCTATAACTAATTTGCCTATTGCCCGTTTTCTGGATTATCTCATCGCTTCAGAAAACTATGAAGATTATATGTATTCCCTGGTAGACGCTTACAATCCAGCAGCGGTTCAGCATGTGATGTGCACCAATACCATCTCCGTGAGCTGGGATGGTTGGCTATACGATTGCGATTTTAATCAGATGCTGGATCTAAAAGTGGCTAGCAAGGTAAAACATATTAAAGATTACAATGAAGATCTATTACATGAGCGGGATATCATTATTTCGCAACATTGTTTCGGATGTACGGCTGGAGCAGGAAGCAGTTGTCAGGGAACCGTAGCCTAAATATGGTAATTTTTTCCTCTTTTTCGGCTATCATTTTACTTACAAAAAGGTCATTTTGACCTTTCATCGAGAAAAAAAACCGACCAAGTGGTCGGTAAGAAAAGCCCAACCATAGCCATTTTACCGGGTATTTTACACTTTATCGAGTTTTTAAATGCATTTACCCTTTAATATTCCGCTTCCATAGGGTTCGTGGGTTCTTTGTTATAGACCACATGGTCTTTTAACCCATAAACCCAAATCTTATGGATAAGAATCTAAAACGCATGGCCACCATGCACAGAATGCAGGTAACAGGACTTGAATTGTTCTACAAACAAGGATACTATAATACCAGTATCGATGATATTCTAAAAGAGCTCTCCCTTTCCAAAGGAGCTTTCTATTATCACTTCCAGTCAAAAGAAGACTTCTTTATTAGTATTGTACAGAATCTGATCGTTCAGAAAGTATACAGTATGCTAATAGAACCTATTGAAGGAAAAGAAGATCCTTTCAGGACAATTGATAAATGTTTTGAAAACGCTTTGGAAACTGCAGAACATAATGAATACGATTATGGCTTTGTATTGAGCAATTTCATGGCCGAATTCAATGGGAGGAATGAAGAGATCTCTAAATACCTAAGAGACATCTATAGAGTATGGGAAGTAAACCTGGTGACTATCCTTCAAAAAGGGAAGACCGATGGCTTTGTTGCCAGACATATAGATAGTGAAGGGGTTGCAACCTATCTAATCTCTTCTTTTATTGGTATTCGGATGCTAATGGTAGAGGGTAATAGTAAAATGCTGAGCTATCAATTTATGCAACAACTAAGGCATTATCTTGCCTCTATGGTCCAACAAGAGTTGGTTTAATTTAATATTTCTCAGGCGAGTACTGCCTGGATTTTTTTTACCACAATTTGAGGATCTATGGTAGTCATTGCTTTCTCGTAACCTTTCGGAGCTTTATTGCCATAAACCGAAGTGGGTACATAAGGAAATTGCTCACGATTCGCTAGCAGTGCATAATCCGGATCCTGTGCAAAAGGGTAGAAGCCCGCATAAGGGTGTGTTACGCCCCATAGCGTAATGGTAGGCACGCCATACATGGCAGCTAAATGGGCATTTCCACTATCCATTGAAACCATGAGGTTCAGGTTAGAGATCAAAATGAGTTCTTCAGCAAAGGAAAGGGCTCCCGCAGCGTTGATGCAATTGCAATAGATACTACATAGTTTCTCTAAGTTGTCCTTCTCTATTGTACCGCCGCCAAATAAAATAATTTTATACTGATTAGTATTATTTAGATGCTCAATCACCTTTTCCATGTGGCTTAAAGGGTACATTTTTCCTTCAAAAGCCGCGAAGGGAGCCATTCCTATGAGCCGTAGTTCAGTGTTTCCCAAAAACTTATTAATCGTTTTCGTTAAAATTCCTTTTCGCTTAAGATCCGATTTGGAAAGGGTAAAATCAAATCCCAATTTATGGAATACTTCAGCATACCGTTCATGGGTAGATACTATCGGTTTTATATCCTTATTTTTCCAGGCAGTAAGTGCTTTTTTTTCTTTTCTACCTTTGTCGATTTGAATAAAAGGAAGGCCACTATTCCTAAAAAAGTATTTTAAACCCTGACTTCTTAAAACGTTATGCAGATCTGCAATCGCATCAATGGGTAACTTCCTGAGTTCCCGGTAAAGCCTCCAAAGCCCCAGGATTCCCTTATGCCGGCCTTTAACATCGGCCTCATAAACTGTTACGTTGGCTATATCGGAGTACATGGGGGCAAAAAATCCTCGGGTAAGTACCGTAACTTTTATATCCGGATATGCTCGTAAAAATGCCACCAGAACGGGAACTGTCATGGCAACATCGCCCATGGCCGATAAACGAATTACCAGAATATGGTTTATCTTATTTTTGACCACGGAGTACGGGGTTTAACTCCTCGTCATTGTACATCTTCATTTGCTTATAGACCTTCATATACTTATTCCCGGCAGCAATATCAGAAAGTAATTGGTCAATA
>CALZFZ010000143.1 GCA_945786965.1 uncultured Muriicola sp.
TCAGGTACAGGGCATAGGCTACAAAGGAGAACATAGTAACTGCCCGTACCACAGAGGCTGACAATCCGGTAATAAACGCATATCCCCAAAGTAGCAGTACAACCAAAGCCAACGATAACATCTTCCCATTTTTAATTCGTTCTAATGGCCGAAAAAGAAATTGGAGGATAAGCAGTATGATCCCGATATGCAAGCCCGAAACGGCCAGGATGTGCACGGCACCTGCATTTTTATAATCCTCATAGATCGCAGTGTCAATATCGTTTCGCTGCCCCAAGAGAATGGCTTGTATGATCCCTAATGCTGCCGGTTCTATAGTGGTTTTCTCTAACTCATCAACGATGTGGATGCGAAGTGTAGCTGCCATCCCTCTCAGGGTGGCACCATCTTTATTCTGTACCAGATAATTTGAGGCCTGGAGCCTTCCCTGGTCATACACCCCCAGTGTTTTCATGTACGCATCGTAGGCAAACTGATGCGGATTCGCAGGACGTGCAATGGGTTCTATGAGACCCCAAAATAATAAAACATCATCTGGTTTCAGTGTTGTTGAAACACTATCCTTGGGTATGCTTGCAAGGAGACGGCCAGTAGCCCGCTGTTCATTGACACTACTGACCTCCAAAATGTAACGATCCGAATAAACTGTTGGTTTTAATACCTCCCGTACCTGTAACTGCCAGGTGGCGTTTTCTAGAATATGTAATTTGGAATAGTGCGAAGCCAGATTCCTCGGTTGGGCAAGGGTTACCGAAACCAACCCCAGGGCAACAGTTCCCAGCAATGCAAAAATCCCGAACACAATTCGAGTTCTCGATTTCTCAATGGCTATCAAAAGCCCAAGGATAAGCAGAAAAACCCCGAAAATATAAAAGGAATAAATAGGGGATATTTTAAAATAATAACCCAAAAGTATGCCCAGTACCAAACCAATGGTGAGCTTTACGGATATGAAATCGAAGATTTTCATATCATAGGATTCTGGTGGCTTTTACAAAAGCATAATTCCAATACCCTTCCTGAAGTGAAGAAACAATAACGCCTCTTGAGGTGGTAGCGTGAATAAATTTAACATCATCTCCCTGCACGGCCACCACCAGCCCTACATGATTAATTTTCTTACCGCGTTTACTCGTTTTAAAGAACAACAGGTCTCCTTTGGTGACCTCCGTAATTTGTATCCTGTTTCCCTCGTTGGCCATTTGGTAGGAGATCCTGGGAAGTGGAACATTGTGCTCCAGAAACGAAACGTACAATAGTCCCGAACAATCCATTCCTTTCCTGGAGGTACCTCCGTATCGGTAACGCACTCCGGAATAGGCTAGGGCGGTGCTTATAACATCTTCAGCTTTTTCAAGAACGGGCAGCTCGTGTAATTCTTCCATCACTTCAACCTCCCCGGAAACGATGGTGTCTTCAGCGGCTTCTACGGTGATGGTCCTTTGTTTTCCATAGGAAGTTCTTTTCTTAACCACCCCACAGGAGGCGATTATGAATATGAGCAGAGCAGCTATGGTTTTTCGCAACATTGAATTGAAGATAGGAGGATCCTTCCTCCAAAATTAACGAATATTTTTAAAGTCTATTTTATGGGGTGCGCGAATTAGATAGTATTACGCTCTGAATGAAGGCGAATGATATTAGTTATTAAACAGCTTTGGGAAGGCCGGTCACGATGAGAGAGGCTGCTTTTTTGCTGGCTCCGGAACCTCCTAATTTCTGTTCAAGGACATCGTAATCCAATAACAAAGATGCTCTTTTGGGGCCGGAAAGGATCTGCTCAAGTTGCGTAGTAAGGGATTTTGTAGTGAGATCATTTTGGATCAGCTCTTTAACCACTTCTTTATCCATAATCAGGTTTACCAGGGAGATATATTTGAGGGTAATGATACGTTTGGCGATCTGGTAAGAAACCCAACTTCCCTTATAACACACCACTTGTGGAATCTTAAAAAGTGCTGTTTCCAGGGTTGCTGTTCCACTGGTAACCAATGCGGCATATGAACAACTGAGAAGGTCGTATGTTTGATTCGATATAAAATGCACCTGCGATTCTTTTAAAAAGGGCGAATAAAAATCATCATTAAGGCTGGGTGCCCCTGCAATGACAAATTGATACTCGGGAAAGGCGGGAGTTACCGAAAGCATTACCGTTAGCATTTTCTCTACTTCCTGTTTACGACTACCCGGGAGCAATGCGATAATTGGTTTCTCGGGGTCAAGTCCATTTCGCCTCCTGAATTCGGTTTCGTTGGTCGGCTTGCGAGATGCCAGGGCATCGATCAGGGGGTGCCCTACAAAATGTACCGGAACCCGGTGTTTATTTTCATAGAATTCCTTTTCGAAGGGGAGGGTAACGTACATCGCATCAATATCTCGTTTTATATTCTTGATCCGTCCCTCTCGGGATGCCCAAATTTGGGGAGCTATATAATAATTGGTGTGGTATCCTTCTTTTTTAGCCCAGGACGCGATGCGGAGATTAAAACCGGAAAAATCAATAAATATGATCGCATCCGGTTTAAAAGCTGAAATATCTTCTTTGCAGAATCGAACATTTTTAAAAATGGTTCTAAGGCTTCCCAAAACTTCTAAAAACCCCATAAAGGCCATTTCATTGTAATGTTTTACCAGGGTACCGCCTGCTTTTTGCATCAGGTCGCCTCCCCAGCATCGAATCGATGCTTCCGGATCCTCTTCCCTGAGTGCTTTGATCAGGTTAGAACCATGTAAGTCCCCGGAGGCCTCCCCGGCAATGATATAATACTTCATATCAGAAAAGCTTGTAATACAAAATCACCATAGCGGTTAGCAAGGTAGCCATTAAGACCCCTTTGGCCCGTTGGTCTCGTCGTAGTCTTAAAAAAGCAAAAAACGCCACCAGGTTCAGGATGGCTCCCAGAGCCAATAAACTCCCTATATGCCCCTGTTCTATGGCTACATTGAAGGTTTCGGTGATCCCAAAATCTGAGAAGAAGATAATGTACAATAAAGTACCAATGGTATTGGCAATTAGGCCCACTACAAATCCTATGAGTATTTCTTTCTTAGTATTCATTCAATTTCCAGTTATTTACGTCTTGTATTACATGATGCGCTGTAAGATCAAATTGTGTGGGCACTATGGATACAAAGCCATTGGCCAGCGCCCATTCGTCCGTATCTTCCCCTTTATCCAGCAGTTGAAATTCCCCTGTAAGCCAATAGTAATTTTTCCCTGACGGATTGGTTCGCTTATCAAATTTTTCCTTCCAGTTGGCACGGGCTTGCCTGCATACCTTGATCCCCTTAATTTCCGAATGGTTAGATTTGGGAATATTCACATTCAACACTACCCCTTTGGGGATTCCATTGGCAAGTGCTTCCCGGACTATTCTTTTTACGCTTGCCTCACAAGGTATAAAATCTGCCTCCCAGGAATAATCGCATAAGGAAAAACCAATGGCCGGAATACCTTCAATGCCTGCTTCAATGGCAGCACTCATAGTGCCCGAATAAATAACATTGATAGAAGCGTTAGAACCGTGATTGATACCACTCACACAAATATCAGGTCTTCTGTCCAATAATTCCTGCAGTGCCAGTTTAACACAATCGGCCGGGGTGCCGCTGCAGCTATATTCACGAGGAGCACCCTTTTCATCGTCGATGATCACCCTTTTGGAGTATAACGTATTGTCGAGGGTAATGGCATGTCCCATGCCTGATTGCGGACTGTCCGGAGCCACAACCACCACCTCCCCGATCTCTTTCATACAGCGAACCAGGGACCTAAGGCCGGGAGCGGTTATGCCATCATCATTCGTCACTAAAATCAAAGGTTTGCGCATGCTGCATACTTTACCGCGTAAAAATACGTTTTTACACAGGAATTACCCATGATTGCCTTTAACAAAAAATTAATGCTAATGACAATATATGGCATGGTTTTTTCTATATCTTAGGGAATTCATTATTTTTATGAAGAGTGGCACGTATTTATGGTTTTTGTAACCAAACAGCGGTCAGAAAGAAAAAAACGTATATGAAAAAGAATTTAATACTAGGCTTTTTAGCAGTTCTTATTGCGGTTGCTTCTTGTAGTTTTACCAACAAGAGTTTTGAGAACGATGATAAAGACAAACTTCTATTAGATATTATAACCTACATTCTCGAGAAGGGACATTATGCACCTAAAGACATTAATGATGAATTTTCGGTAAGTGTTTTCGAGGATTTTATTGATGTTTTGGATCCTACCAAACGGTATTTCATGGCAGAGGACCTTCAAGATTTTGAACAATACAAATATCAGATCGATGACCAGATCAGGAATACAGATATAAGTTTTTTTAACCTGGTCCACGAACGTTATACAATGCGAATGGATGAGGTTAGAGGTATCATCAAGGATGTGTTGGATGATCCCTTTGACTATTCTATTGAGGAGACGATCAATTCGGACTATGATAAAAGGCCATTTACTAACTCTAGGGCAGAACTTAAAGAACGCTGGAGAAAGCAATTGAAACTTTGGACCATCAACACCTTTGACACCAAGTTAAGGGACGAAATAGAAAAGAAAAAGGACGATTCAAATTACCGGGCTAAAGATATAAATGAAATTGAGAAAGAAGCACGTGAGACCACTCGCAAGACCTTAGATGAGTTTTTTGCTTTTGTGGATAATCTGGAGCGTAAAGACCGGTTTGTTCAATTCATCAATACCATTGTAGACAAGTTTGACCCGCATACGGCTTATTTTGCACCGGACGATAAAGAATATTTTGATCGCCAAATTTCAGGTCGATTCGAAGGGATTGGAGCCAGATTGTCACCGGAACCGGAAGGTGCAAAAATAGTTGAAATCATTTCCGGAGGACCCGTTTGGAGGGGCCAGCTTTTGGAAGTAGGAGATGAGATCATCAAGGTAGGACAAGATGGGGAAACACCAGTGAATATTGTGGGAATGCCTCTGGACGATGCAATTAAACTTATAAAAGGACCCAAAGGAACCGTTGTAAATTTAACGGTGCGGAAGGTAGATGGCACTATTGATGAAGTATCCATTATACGGGATGTAGTAGAGATCGAGGAGTCCTATGCCAAATCGGCTAATGTGATCCGGAAAGATGAAAAATTTGGCCTGATACATCTCCCTGGTTTTTATGCAGATTTTAAAGATTATACAGACCGGAATGCCGCCAGTGATGTGGCCAAGGAAATTGAACGATTGAAAGAAGAAGGTATGGAAGGCCTTATCCTGGATCTGAGAGATAACGGAGGAGGATCTCTACGTACCGCTATTGATATGGCAGGTTTGTTCATTAAGGACGGGCCTATTGTACAGGTTCGTGCTTCTGATAATGACAAAATGGTGTACGAGGATAAGGACGAACGCGTACAGTGGGATGGACCACTCGTTATTCTTGTAAACGAATTTTCGGCTTCTGCCTCAGAAATTCTGGCAGCTGCCATGCAGGATTACAAACGAGCAGTGGTTATTGGAAGTAACCAGACCTTTGGTAAAGGTACTGTTCAAACAATGTATCCGCTGGAAAATGTGGTCCATGTAAATGAATACGGAGATCTGGGAGCCATCAAGGTCACGATTCAGAAATTTTACAGGATCAATGGAGAATCCAATCAGCTCGAAGGGGTGAAAAGTGATGTGGTTATACCGGACCGCTATCGGTACATAGTCCTTGGAGAAAAAGGTCAGGCCAACGCTTTGGATTGGGATAAGATAGAGCCTGCCAAATACAAGGTATGGGACGGGTATATAGATTATGAGTCCACCATAGCAAGCAGTAACAAACGAATCGCCTCTAATTCTCAGATGAAACTGATCGAAGAGAATGCCAAATGGTTAAAAGAACAGCAAGACGAAATGTCGGTTTCTTTAAACTATGACATGTATAAGGCGCGTAATAAAGCAAGCAAGGAAAAATCAGATTATTTTAAGAGACTTTCTGAATACGATTCAAAACTTACGTTCGAATCCCTAAAATACGAAAAGGAGCTCTTTACGCAAGATTCCGTACTTCGTGAAAAAAGAGATCGCTGGCATATTAATTTGGCTAAGGATGTGTACGTTGAAGAAGCAATTAATGTCTTGCGGGATCTTAAAATGAATAACATCAAGAATAATAAGTTAGCACACGTTAAAGGCTAGTCTTTAAATAAACAATAAATAAAAAAGCCCTATGTAAATAGGGCTTTTTTTATGGCTCCTTATTCCCAGGAGGAGGTATATCTGTTTACGCTTCCATCTCATTTTCTTTACAGAGGTCTAGGGGCCATCACAATATCCTAACTAAATGCAGCCTTTAGCTGCTAACCAGTTTATCTGCATGAAGCTTTCTCAACTTAGATAGCTTAGGTGAGATAACGTAATTGCAGTACCCCTGACTGGGATTGTTTCGGTAATAGTTCTGATGGTATTCCTCTGCCTCATAGAAGGTTTCCAAGGCACTAATTTCTGTCACAAGTGGGCGGTCGAACGAATCGGCGACTTCCTTAAGAACATCGAGCGCTGTAGTATGTTGGTCTTTATCATGGTAATAAATAACAGAACGATATTGCGTACCTACATCGGCTCCCTGGCGATTTAAGGTGGTAGGATCGTGGGTAGTCATGAATATGACCAATAAGTCGTGGTAGGAGAGTACCTCAGGGTCAAATGTAATTTGAACCACTTCGGCATGCCCAGTTAGTCCTGAACAAACCTCCCGATAGGTTGGTCGGCCAGGGGCTTTTCCACCTGTATAGCCGGAGACAATTTTTTCTATACCTATTACTTTCTGAAAGATCGCTTCGGTGCACCAAAAACAGCCTCCGCCCACTGTTGCAATTTCATATCTTTTATCACTCATTCGTTTGTACCTCTTTAAGTAATTCCATGGATTCTGAGTTGATGCAATAGCGAAGTCCGCTGGGTTCAGGACCATCGGGGAATACATGACCTAAATGGGCATCACAGGTATTGCACATAACCTCTACCCGCACCATGCCATAAGAAGTATCCTTAAAATATTGGATCGCATTCTCTTTTATAGGTTGTGTAAAGCTGGGCCAACCTGTACCGGACTCAAACTTTATGGTTGAATCGAATAACGGTGTACCACAACAAACACAAGCGTATTTTCCCGCTTCGTGAATACTGCACAAGGCGCCTGAATGTGGTGCTTCTGTTCCTTTTTTGCGTGTAATCCTGAATTGTGAAGGTGTTAAGACATCTTTCCACTCAGATTCTGTTTTCTCTACTCTTTTATCGGGTTTCGGATTGCCCTGAACCGCATAGTGGATAACATCTTTCCAGTTAATCATAGTATTATTTTTTAAGGGTGATAAACCGTATTAATTTACGAATTAATAGTCGTATAAATCAAGGATTCCTTACCCAATAAAGGTAGTTTATACTCCTAAAATTTAAAGTACTTTTGCCCTATTAATTGAATGGTAAAATCTTCCTTCATGCTGTCCAGAAAAAAGTCCAGGGTCATTTATACTTCGTTGCTAATATTTTTTATTGTTGTATTCTGGGCTGTTGAGAATTTTTATACCCCCGGTATTGATTCCAATCCTGAGGACATCGCGTATAAAACAGAAGTGCCGTTGGTGCTCAGACCCACTTCGACCACCAACGATATTATTGAACACCGTCATTTTGTACTGTCTTATAACGAGGATTACGAACAGGCAGAATGGGTTGCCTATATCTTGAAGAAAGGTCACCTAACATCTCAGGAAAGGAAACGCCCCTATTTTATTGAAGATCCAAAAGTACGGACCAAGTCGGCAGATTGGAAGAACTATAAGAATTCTGGTTATGATCGTGGACATCTTTGTCCTGCAGGAGATAGACGGTTCTCTGAGTTTGCCTATGATGAGACGTTTTATACCAGTAACATCACACCTATGAATAATGATTTTAATGCGGGTGTCTGGAACCGATTGGAGTTGCAGATACGTTCCTGGGGTAAAAAATACGATTCAGTTTTTGTTGTTACCGGTGGTATTCTTAAAAAGGGATTATACAGCATTGGTGAAGAAGATGTGGCTATCCCAGATGTATTCTACAAAATTGTGGCAAAAGGACCCATTGATAATATGGATGTAGCAGCTTTTCTGATTCCGCATGAAGAATCTCATAAACCCTTGCGGACTTTTCTGGTGCCGGTAGATCGAATAGAACAATTAACGGGTATCGATTTTTTCAAAGAAATGCCGGATTCAATCGAAAATAGACTGGAGGCTGAAATAAACGTCCGAAAATGGAAATTCTAAATCCATTCTTTCAGCCGGTTGGCATCTAGTTTTAAGAAAATAAAAAGCAAGGCCGTAAAACCAATAAGAGCAGAACCACCATAACTAAAGAAAGGCAATGGAATACCGATCGTAGGCAACACTCCTATAACCATTCCAATGTTTATGAAATAGTGGAGAAGCAGGATTGAAATAACGCCATACCCATACATACGGCTAAAATCGCTTCGTTGCCGTTCTGCCAGATACACCAACCGCAATAATAAGATCGAAAAAAGCAACACAACAGTAGCGGATCCCACAAAGCCCCATTCCTCACCAACGGTACTAAAAATATAATCTGTGTGCTGTTCTGGTACAAAGTCGCCCTTGGTACGGGTTCCTTCCAAAAATCCTTTTCCGAAGAAACCGCCAGATTCTATAGCCTTTTCGGATTGGTAAGTGTTATAGCCTATTGTTTTTCTGATTTCTTCCAGCTTTTCGGGATCCTTTTCCAAACGTAACCATAAACTAAACCGGTCCCTATGTCTTTGTTCAAAGACATTTTCAAAGACGAAATTTACGGATAGGGAAAAGACGACTGCAATTACAAAAAATAAGCTAAGGGGCAGGATGGGAACTTTAAAAGTTGCCCTTTTAAGCAAAAGAAAAATGGCAATAAGAAGAATCAAACTGATACTGACCCAAATAGTGCCAAACATCAGGGTAGTGATAAATATCAAAACGGCCATAAAAAAGATCCATAAATATATAAGGGGTAATCCTTCCCTGAAGAGGACAAACACCAAAGCAAAAAATACAAGTGCACTCCCCGGATCGGGCTGTGGTATGACCAATAGTACCGGAATAATTATGATCACAAAAGCAAAGAGCTGATCTTTTCTACGCTTAATATCTGTTTGGATATCACTTAAATACTTGGCCAGTGCCAGGGCAGTTGCAAATTTCGCCAACTCGGATGGCTGTAGATTAAAAAATCCGAGATCGTACCAGGAGGTTGCCCCGGCAATGGTTTTACCAAAGACAAAAAGTCCCAGTAAAAGCACCATTGTGATGATATACAGGACGCTCGAAAAGCGCTCATAAAAATTAGCTTCCAGGGATAATAAAATAAATATCGCAACCAGACTTATGCCTATAAAGAACAATTGTTTGCCGTAAAGGGTGCTAAAATCTAAAATGGATTTATTTTCTTCAGAAAAAGTGCTGGAATATATATTGAGCCATCCTATGGAAATGAGTAAAAGGAATATAAAAATGGTGAACCAATCTACCCTTCTGAGTACGCTTTTACCAGACATACTCATTGATCTTGAATTCCTCCCCACTATACGGTTTGGCATATTCGGCCTCCAAGGTCTTTTCTAACATACGTCTTTCCAGATCCGTACGGGTAATTTTCCCTTTTATGTATTTTTCGATTAGGAGAGAGGCCATATGACCGGCATACCTGGCACCATAATAACCGTGTTCTATGTAAACGGCTATGGCTATTTTGGGATTTTCAACAGGCGCGAAAGCCACAAACACCGAGTGATCTGTAAGTTGTGTCCGTATGCCGTCAATTTTTGTATAATTTTCAACGGTACCGGTTTTTCCTGCAATTTCAATTCCGGGAATTCGCAACCATTTAGCAGTACCTATTTTGTAGACATTGGCCATTCCCTTCACAATTGGATCGAAGTTTTCTTTGTCGATAGTGGTGTAATTAGGGTTGGTAAACTTTGGATTCGTGATAGGTTCTCCCGAGATGGTTTTAATGATATGAGGAGTGTAGTAATATCCCCTGTTCGCAATGGCAGCCGTCATATTTGCAAGTTGTATAGGGGTTGCCGCTACTTCTCCCTGTCCAATTGCATTTGAAATTATATAAGATGAAGCCCACCGATTATCGCCATATACCCGGTCGTAATATTCTTTATTGGGAATCCTGCCTTTTCTACCGGTAGGCAGGTCATACCCTAGAAAATCCCCCATGCCAAAACTTTTCATATGTTTTTCCCAAACATCCATTCCTTCATCCGTTGTGGGGTACTTATCATAAATTTTCCTGAAGGTACCTGCAAAATATGCATTACAAGATTTGTAAATTCCCGAATTCATGTTGCGCAATCCACCTCCGCAATGACATCCTCTTTTCTTGTTACCCACATAAAAGCCATTGTAACACCGAATGGTTGTTTCCGGTTTAATAACCTTTTCCTGAAGGGCTATAAGGGCATTGAGTGTTTTAAAAGGGGATCCAGGGGACGGTTGTGCCAGTAATGCCCGATCCCAGGTGGGTTTGGAAATAGTATCGTAATGAAGTTTACTATAGTTTTTAGACCGTTCCCGGCCTACAAGTAAGGCAGGATCGTATGTAGGGCCCGAAATTAAGGTCAGGATCTCACCGGTACCTGGTTCAATAGCAACTATTCCTCCACGTTTCCCATGCATTAATTTTTCTCCATATTCCTGGAGGACCTTGTCAATCGTAACATGAATTTCCTTTCCCTGTTCGGGTAGTGTATCCAGTGACCCTTCTTTGTAAGGTCCAATGACGCGGTTAAACCGGTCTTTCTGTATAAATTTCACCCCTTTTATTCCCCTAAGCACATCTTCATATTGTTTTTCGATCCCTGTCCGTCCGGTTAGTTCTCCCTGCTTATAATAAGGATTTCTTTTGATGTCAGATTCGTTAACTTCGCTAATATAGCCCAGGACATTAGCCCCGCTGTTGGTTGCGTAGAACCGTAATGACCTTTTTTGAATATAAAAGCCTTCATATTTGCGCATCTTTTCCTGTAATCGCGCATAGTCCTCTTTAGAAAGTTGAGGTACCAATACGGACGGAAGTCTTGGAGAATAGACCCGGGCTTTTTTTAATTGATCTACAAATTGTGTTTTCCTGATCCCCAAAAGAGAACAAAATTCCAAGGTGTCCAGGGCCTTTACTTCTCTTGGGATTACCATGACATCATAGGCTGGCTGGTTGGCCACTAACAATTCCCCATTACGGTCGTAAATGTATCCACGTTCGGGATAATCATAAATTGCCTTGATGGCAGTATCTTCCAGTACCTGATTGGGTGAAAAGCTAAAAATTTGCAAATAGGATAGTCTGCCGATAAAAGTAATTCCGACAATTACAATAATGGAAGAGAGTAATAACTTTTTCATTCTTTATCTACACTAAAAAGTGAGGTAAATAAGATACACAATAGGATTGAACCTATACTGGTAAAAACTATTTTCTTCAAAAGTAATAGCAAATGTGCCAAACTAAAAATTTCGAGCAAAAAGAAAATGGTATGATGCCCTAGAATTAGTAACGCTAAAAATGTGATTTGTTGTGCCTTCGTTGTATTTGCCAGTTTAAAACTCTGAAATTCGTAGTTAACACCAAAAACAAATCGCATGATCGTAGGCCTTAGAAAGGCCATGGTAACGCAGGCCACCGTATGAAATGCCAGGGTATCCGAAAATACATCCACCGTAAACCCTAACAGGAAGCTTATAAGTATAAAAATCGCTCTTCGTTGCTTAATGGGATACCAGTACAAAAAAAGCAGGTAGACCATCGGATTGATAAAACCTAAAAAATTCAGATTATTGAAAACCAGGACCTGCACCAGTACCAGTAGTATAAATCGTATGGCCGTTGATATATAGAGATTATTGGTCATTCCTTATCTGATCCTCCAATTCCCGTATTTCAGCACTGTTCATATTATTTATTATGTAAACCTCCTTAATGTTCGTCATATCATTAAATAAGCTAACGTCAATGGAATAAAAACTTTCGGAAGCGTTCAGATCAAACTTTTTAATGACCCCAATAGGTATATTTTCCGGAAAAATACTGGACATGGCGCCGGTTACGATCGTATCTCCGATCGTGAGGGGGACCATTCTTGGGATATCCTCTAACTGCACTACGTCGAATCTGTTAGTATCCCATTTCAAAGAACCAAAATTATTGGTGTTCTTTATTTTCGCATTGATATTCGACTTGGTATTCAAGAGACTTTGTACCGAAGCAAATTTGTTTGTTGTATGCTCTACAATTCCCAATACTCCTTCTGATGTAACGACTCCCATATCTTGTTGTACACCGTCATTTTTACCCTTGTCAATGGTGATATAATTATTTCGCAGTGCGAAGCTATTTTTTATCACCTGCGCTGGTACGACTTTAAAATTAAAGGATTCATTCTCAACAGGTAGGGTATCTTGTTCCTCTTCATTGTACAACATTGTCCGAAGTATGGTATTTTCCTGTTTCAATTTCTCATTTTCCGCATTCAGATCAAAATAGGAGGTGACCTCGGACTGGGCAGTATAGATGCTCCCGGCAAACCAATTAGCCGAATTAAAAAATCGTGATCTGTGATACGAATGCGATTGAATACTTAAAGCAAGGCCAAGAGTTACTAAAAAGAGATAAAGTAAGGTGGTTTTGTTGCGTAGGATGAAGTTGATAATCTGCTGCATTCACTTTATCTATTGGATGCTCTTATCTTCTTAATTTGAGAATTGGCAAGAGCAATTAATGGCTTGGATACATGGACTACTTTATGAGAATGCTTTTATAGCGTTCTAAATTTTTCAGGGCAATTCCTGTACCTCTTACAACGGCTCGCAATGGGTCTTCCGCAATATAAACAGGTAGATCTGTTTTTTGGGATAAACGACGGTCGAGCCCTCTAAGCATGGAACCTCCACCTGCGAGGTAAATTCCAGTATTATATATGTCTGCTGCCAATTCGGGTGGGGTTTGTGATAAGGTTTCCATAACCGCATCTTCAACCCTTAAAATAGATTTATCCAGTGCTTTGGCAATTTCCCTGTAGGAAATAGACACCTGCTTGGGTTTTCCGGTCAGCAGATCCCTTCCCTGAACCGACATCGCTTCTGGCGGAGATTGCAGGTCTTCAGTAGCAGAACCTATTTGAATTTTAATATTTTCGGCGGTAGTTTCCCCAACATATAAATTGTGTTGGGTACGCATGTAATAAATAATATCGTTGGTAAAAACATCCCCCGCAATTTTAACCGATTTATCACAGACAATACCTCCAAGAGCTATCACGGCGATCTCGGTTGTACCACCACCTATATCCACAATCATATTTCCTTTGGGTTGCATAATATCCAACCCTATCCCGATCGCAGCCGCCATTGGCTCATGAATGAGGTATACCTCTTTACCGTTTACCCGTTCGGCTGATTCCTTTACAGCACGCATCTCTACCTCAGTGATCCCCGAAGGAATACAAATTACCATCCTCAAGGCAGGTGGAAACCATTTTTTCTTTAGGGCCGGGATGTTCTTGATGAACATGTTGATCATCTTTTCCGATGCGTCAAAATCTGCGATAACCCCATCCTTCAGCGGTCTGATGGTTTTTATATTTTCATGGGTTTTGCCCTGCATCATATTGGCTTCTTTACCAACAGCAATGATCTTACCGGTTATTCTGTCCCGGGCTACAATTGAAGGACTATCTACTACAACTTTGTCTCCGTGAATGATGAGGGTATTGGCCGTTCCTAAATCGATCGCAATCTCCTCAGTTAAGAAATCAAAAAATCCCATTATTTAGTATTAGTTAGGTTTAGATGAAAGGGTGTATTTCATCGACAAAAGTAGTAAAATTAATGTTTAAAATGACGTGTGCCAGTCATAACCATAGCAATTTCATTTTCATTGCAATAATCAATACTCAATTGGTCTTTGATAGAACCCCCCGGCTGTATAACGGACGTTATCCCACTTTTATGCGCGATCTCAACACAATCTGGGAAAGGGAAAAATGCATCGCTGGCCATTACTGCTCCCTTCAGATCGAAATGAAATGATTTTGCCTTGTGTATGGCCTGATTTAAGGCGTCTACCCTTGATGTTTGGCCAGTACCACTTGCGCATAATTGAAGGTTTTTCGCAAGAACAATCGTATTAGACTTTGTATGTTTACAAAGTTTGGATGCAAAGATAAGGTCCTGCAATTCACTTTCTGTAGGTTTACTATTGGTTACATAAGATAATCCGGCAACGGAATCTGAGACATGGTCTTTTTCCTGGACCAAAACACCATTTAAACAAGTGCGTACAGTAGTATCGGGTAATGCAACTTCCTTAAGAATTAGAATAATACGATTCTTTTTACCTTTTAAAATTTCCAGGGCTTCCTTGGAATAGCTGGGTGCTATGACCACCTCGCAAAATAGTTTGTGAATTTCTTCAGCCGTACTGGCATCAATTTCTACATTGCTAATGAGGATTCCCCCAAAAGCAGATACAGGATCTCCGGCCAGCGCATCTACATAGGCCTGGTGTACGGTCTCTCTGGTTGCGAGGCCACAGGCATTGTTATGTTTTAAGATGGCAAAGGTAGGAGCGTCGTTTTTAAATTCGTTCATTAAATTAACGGCGGCATCTACATCTAACAAGTTATTGTAAGACAATTCCTTACCATGTAATTTGGTGAACATGGCATCAAAATCGCCGAAAAAGAATCCTTTTTGATGAGGATTTTCACCATAGCGTAAAACTTTGCCCTGTGTTTCACTTATTTTTAAAGCTGCCTGTTGGTGATTCTGATTAAAATAATTAAAAATGGCCGTATCGTAATGGGAAGAAATATTAAACGATTTTGCGGCGAATAGCTTTCTTTGTTGCAGCGTTGTGCTGCCATTTCCGGAAGAGATAACGTCAAGGAATTCATCGTAATCCCGCATGGAAGAAACGCAGAGAACGTCTTTGTAATTCTTGGCAGCAGCCCGAATTAAAGAAATACCCCCAATATCTATTTTTTCAATAATTTCTTGTTCGGATGCCCCTGTGGCCACTGTTTTTTCGAAAGGATACAAGTCTACGATCACGATATCGAGCTGAGGAATTTCGAATTCCTCTAACTGGGCTACGTCACTTTCATTATCCTGACGGTTTAAAATACCTCCAAAAACCTTGGGGTGCAGCGTTTTAACCCTGCCACCCAGGATGGAAGGATAGCTGGTAACTTCCTCTACGGGAATTACTTCAACACCGAGCCCACGTATGAATTTTTCCGTACCTCCGGTTGAATATATCGCAATTCCGAGTTCCTGGAATTTCTTAACAATGGGTTCTAATCCATCCTTGTGAAAGACAGATATAAGGGCTGAAGTTGCTTTTTTTACGGTGCTCATTTTTAAAACGCTTTATACAAATGGAATAAGGTACCAAAGGTACTTTTTTAGCAGCTAAGAATACCGATGTCTTATCAACAAAAAGTATAAAGTTTTAAAGAATTTTTGAGACTTCCCGATTTATAAATTCCAGAAATCGTTCGTCTTCTTCTGTAAAAGGATCCGGGGTATTCGAATCGATATCGATCTGGCCTATATTCTTTCCATTTACAAACAGAGGTACCACAATTTCGGCTTTAACCGTAATACTGCAGGCAATATAATTGTCCTGGGCCCCAACATCAGGGACCACAAAATTGGCATTGCTAACAGCAACCTGGCCACAAATACCTTTACCAAAAGGTATGATCGTATGATCCGTTGGGGCTCCGGCATAAGGCCCAAGTTTAAGTTCTTCTTTATCGCCATTCCTAAAATAAAACCCTACCCAGTCATAATAGGCTATTTGCGTTTTAAGCAATTCACATACCTGAAGGAGTTTGTCTTCTGTATCACCGCCAGGATTTCTCAGAATGAATTGGATCTGAGGCTTTAGTTTTTCATACATATTTTTTCTAAAATAAAGAATTAACTGTAGCTATAAATATATCCGAAATAATTCTAAATACCATTTTTTGTCATTTGCAAATTGGTAACGGATACAAAAGAAAAGAGCCACACTTTAACCTTTGTGCGGCTCTTAACATTTTATGACCATTTAGTGTGCCAGGATGGTTTATTACATCATTCCAGGCATACCTCCGCCACCCATTGGTGGACCGGCTGGTGTGTCTTCCTTAATGTCAGTGAGTGCACATTCTGTAGTCAGGATCATCCCTGCGACCGATGCTGCATTTTCCAAAGCAATTCTGGTAACTTTCTTGGGATCTATAATTCCGGCCTTCATCATATCTACATATTTTTCGGATTTGGCATCGAATCCAAAATCGCCTTTACCATCAAATACTTTAGCTACCACTACAGATCCTTCGCCACCTGCATTTTCAACTATGGTTCTCAAAGGGGACTCAATGGCTCTTGCCACGATCTGTAATCCTGTTTCTTCGTCAGGATTCTCTACTTTTACTTTAGAAAGTGCTGACTTGGCTCTGAGGAAGGCTACACCTCCACCAGCTACGATCCCTTCCTCCACAGCAGCTCTCGTTGCATGCAAGGCATCGTCTACGCGGTCTTTTTTCTCCTTCATTTCTACTTCGGAAGCAGCACCAACATACAACACTGCAACTCCGCCGGCTAACTTGGCCAAACGTTCCTGCAATTTTTCCTTATCGTAATCAGAAGTTGTAGTCTCAATCTGAGATTTGATCTGATTTACCCGCGTCTTGATATCCTTAGCACCACCTGCGCCATTTACGATGGTAGTGTTGTCTTTATCGATCGTCACTTTTTCACAGCTTCCCAGCATGTCAATGGTTGTATTCTCGAGGGAGAATCCTCTTTCTTCTGAAATCACCGTACCTTTTGTAAGGATGGCAATATCTTCCAACATGGCTTTTCTCCTGTCTCCAAAACCAGGTGCTTTCACTGCTGCAATTTTTAATGATCCCCGTAACTTGTTTACTACAAGGGTAGCTAATGCTTCACCATCTACATCTTCAGCGATAATCAATAACGGTTTTCCAGATTGAGCCACAGGCTCCAAAACAGGCAACAGATCTTTCATCGTAGAGATCTTCTTGTCGAACAATAAGATGTAGGGATTATCAAGATCCGTAATCATTTTTTCCGAATCGGTGACAAAATAGGGAGAGAGATATCCTCTGTCGAATTGCATCCCCTCAACAACATCTACATAGGTATCAGTACCTTTGGCCTCTTCTACAGTAATAACACCTTCTTTACCTACTTTACCAAAAGCCTGTGCTATTAAATCGCCAATTGTTTCATCATTGTTGGATGAAATAGAAGCAACCTGCTTGATCTTTTCTGAAGAGTCTCCTACTTTTTTAGCCTGTTTGGTGAGGTGTTCTACGATGGCCTCAACAGCTTTGTCAATACCCCTTTTTAGGTCCATAGGATTGGCACCTGCGGCTACGTTTTTTAAACCTTCTTTAACGATGGACTGAGCAAGTACAGTCGCAGTAGTGGTTCCATCTCCCGCAAGGTCATTGGTCTTGGATGCAACTTCTTTTACCATTTGTGCCCCCATATTTTCCAGCGCATCTTCCAGTTCAATTTCTTTAGCTACGGTAACACCATCTTTTGTGACAATAGGTGCCCCAAACGACTTACTTACAATTACATTTCTTCCTTTAGGTCCCAGTGTTACCTTCACCGCATTGGCAAGGGCATCTACTCCTCTTTTTAAACCGTCCCTCGCGTCAATATCAAACTTTATGTCTTTTGCCATAATTTAGTATGTTTTAAAATTTTGTCCCAACGTATTTACAATTTTTTGATGATGATTTTGAAGTGATCAAAATTGTTTCTGCTGGAAATTGTTAGTTTTATATAATTGCTAAAATGTCACTTTCACGCATCATTAGATAGTCTGTACCACCCAACTTTAATTCGGTACCTGCGTATTTTCCGTAAAGGACGGTATCACCGACTTTTACTGTTATTTTTTCATCCTTAGTTCCGGGTCCTACTGCCACTACTTTACCTTTTTGTGGTTTTTCTTTGGCAGTGTCAGGAATATAAAGCCCGGAGGCAGTTTTTGTTTCAGCTGCCATTGGTTCAATCAGAACCCTATCTGCTAATGGTTTAATGTTAAGTTTAGCCATATTTATATTGTTTTAAATTTTTAAAATTCCGTTTATACATGGCAGAAATTATGCCATTACACAAAAACTGACATATTGTAAAATGAAAATGCCAGCTTGTCATTCTCGCTGGCATTTCTATCTCTGTGCTATCACTATCTTACTGGATTGTATCCAGCGGACTGGTGGTATCTGTAGGGAGTACTTCTTCAGGAACCGATTCCGGTACCGTGGTTTCAATATCATCTCCCTGTAGGAGTTTTGAATCTGCTTCCCCAAAATTTCCTTTAAGCGCAACATTGGATAATAAGATCAAACCGATCAAGAGCGTTGCCAGGGTCCAGGTACTTTTATCCAGAAAATCACCGGTCTTCTTTACACCTCCAACAACCTGGGTGCCTCCACCTCCAAAAGAAGATGATAAACCTCCTCCTTTCGGGTTTTGTACCATTATTACCAAAACCAGTAGAAAACATACTACGATTATAAGTACCAAGAATATTGTGAATGTGCTCATCCCTTACGAGTTTTCCTTTTGTAATTCCTTTACCGCTTTAATTCGGCTTGCAAAGAAACTACTTTTTTCCGGATATTTCAAACTTAAAATTCTATAAGCTTGTATGGCTTTTTTGAATTTCTTTTGTTCCAGATAAACCTTGGCCAGTGTTTCGGTCATAAGCTCATCGGCATCAATTTTGGCAGATTCTTTAATGTCTGCTTTCGAGGCTTCATAATCTTGTGGTACAATCTTGGGATTGTCCTCAATAAATTTATCTATTAGCTCAAACTTTTTCTTTTTGACATCGTCTTCTACCAATGGAAATTCTATATCCGCGGGTTTCTTACTCTTTTCTTTTTTGGAGGTCTTTTTCCCCTTTATCGGTTTTATGGAAGTTAATTGCAACCATTCGGTAAAGGAATGTTTTTCAGATTTTGTAAAGGGAAGGGGCTGACCCATTTCTAATGCTTCTTTCGCCCGTTCTTTTTCCTTTGCGATCGTTTTATCTATTTCCGGATCTTTCGAATGGAACAAGGCCGGATCCAATATCGTTTCGGCATCTTTTGTGGTGCGTGGCAATGGTTTGTCCAGAGATTCGGCAATAAGGGTCATGTCTGTTGTGGGACTGGGGATCACTTCTACGGCCTCGACATCGTATTCTTCCAGGGCAATAGTTTTTCCCTGGATGCGATCTGCAATGGTATTTTGAAGGAACTCCTTGGAAGTTATAAAATCGAATAAAACGTCCCTGTCTGCAGTATATGCTGCCGTAACTTTAAGCGCATTGTTATATTTAAAACTATTCAGGTTTTTAAGACCATTTAAATGTAAAGCCCTGGCTGCCTGGAAATAAGGATATTCATTCAGAACTTCCTCAAGCTGTTTCGTCTGAATTGGCTCAACCACTTTCTGTGGGTTTTGCAAGAGGTATGTAAAATCAGATACGTTCATTTTTTACCAATCTGCCAGTGATGCACTAAATATATCCTGATTAATCCTTTCAAAAATAACCTGGTGCGCCTCATCGCGCACTGAAGCCAATTGGGAAGAGGCCGGATAATCGTAAAAGAATGAGAAACGACGTTCAAATTCAGCATCTTCCTTTGTTTTGTTAAAAAAGCGAACATTTACCCCAATGGTAAGCCTGTTCTGAGCGGCCCTTTGTTCTGCAGTAGCAGACATGGGAGAAACCCGATACTCAACAATTTCTCCTTCATAGAGCAAGTCTCCATTGGAGGAAACCAGGTCTAAACTGGTTTGGTTTAAAATCAAATCCTGCAAGGACAAGGTGTATTCCCTGTCTAAACCCGGATCGAAGGTAGAACCCGGACTTTGAGACGCATAATTTTGGAAATAACTTATGGTAAAGGTTTTGGCGGTTCCTACATCGCCCCCAGTAAAATTATAGACCCCGCAACTCACTACCATGGATAAAATAAGCAGGAATACAATGGGTTTTAATGCTACTCTTCTCACTATAAATCGTATTGTTTTATTTTTCGATACAAGGTGCGTTCTGAAATTCCCAATTCTGCTGCTGCAGCTTTACGTTTGCCCCGGTTGCGTTCCAGCGATTTTTTAATGAGTTCTACTTCCTTTTGCTGTAAAGATAAGGTTTCTTCTTCTTCTATTTCCTCAGCGAAATGGTACTTGTCATCCTTGGGTACCTCGCTGGTTTTTTCAGACCGGGTTTCATGCGGGGGCAGTAATTCTACTGGGGCAGTTTCTTCTTCTACCTCTTCCCCGTTGGTGCCGTAAATTTTTCGGATCAAGTTTTCGTTCTCTTCCTGTACTTTATCGGAATCGTCCGAATTAAGTAGTTCCAGGGTTAGTTTCTTCAGGTCGTTCAGATCACTCTTCATATCGAATAACACCTTGTACAATATTTCCCGTTCATTGCTGAAATCGCCCTTCTTTGAATCCTTCTCAATGACGGCAGGCAGGTTTGAATCGTTTGCATTGGGCAAATAACTGTTTAAAGTTGCCAGCGATATTGTTCTGCTTTCTTCGAGTACGGAGATTTGTTCGGCCACATTTCGCAATTGCCGGATATTCCCCGGCCATCGATATTTTGTAAGTAATTGAATAGCATCGTCTTCTAACCGAATTGTAGGCATTTTGTACTTCTGGCCAAAATCTGAAGCAAATTTTCTGAAGAGCAAATGAATATCTTCCTTGCGATCCCGAAGCGGGGGAATGTGAATATCAACAGTACTCAATCTATAATAAAGGTCTTCCCTGAATTTGCCTTTTTTTATAGCTTCAATCATATTCAGGTTGGTAGCTGCTACAATCCTCACATTGGTTTTAAGCACCTGTGACGACCCTACCTTTAAAAACTCACCATTCTCCAAAATCCTTAACAAACGCACCTGTGTGGTAAGCGGCAGTTCCCCTACTTCATCCAGAAAAATAGTGCCTCCATCTGCTACTTCAAAATATCCACTACGGGTTTGGGTAGCTCCTGTAAAAGAACCTTTTTCGTGGCCAAACAGTTCACTATCTATGGTTCCTTCGGGTATGGCCCCGCAGTTTACTGCAATATATTTGGCGTGTTTCCTATGCGAAAGGGAGTGTATGATCTTTGGTACAGATTCTTTCCCAACGCCACTCTCACCGGTCACCAATACCGAAATATCGGTTGGAGCTACCTGGACTGCTTTTTCGAGGGCACGGTTTAATTTAGGATCGTTCCCAATGATTCCAAAACGCTGTTTAATTGCCTGAACACTATCCATGATTAATTATTTTCAGAATAACCTACAGCTTTACCCAGGAGGGTAGCCGAGGTGCAATCATTTATTTTTACGTTTACAAATTCTCCTGCCTTGTAATTTTCTTTAGGGAAAACAACTACAGTATTCTGGGAATTACGGCCCATCCAGTGAGCATCCGATTTTTTGGAAGGACCTTCGATCAATACCTCTTCGGTTTTCCCAACATGCAGACGCGTTCTGTAAAGACTGTGTTGTAGTTGCAGGGCGATGATCTCCTGTAGCCTTTTCTTCTTAACGGGCTCCGGAATATCATCTTCCAGTTTTCTGGCCGCCATGGTACCGGGTCGTTCCGAATATCCAAACATGAAACCATAGTCATATTTAACAAACTCCATTAAGGAAAGCGTATCCTGATGGTCTTCTTCGGTTTCGGTAGGAAATCCTGTGATCATATCCTGACTTATTGCGCAATCGGGAATGATCTTACGAATATCATCAATAAGTTTCTTATACTCGGCCCTCGTATGCAACCGGTTCATGGCTTTCAGGATCCTATCACTCCCGCTTTGTACTGGGAGATGAATATAGTTGCATATGTTATTGAATTTAGCCATGGTGGTTACAACATCTAGGGTCATATCCTGCGGGTTCGAAGTTGAAAACCGAATGCGCATCTTCGGTTGAGCTTCTGCCACCAATTGCAACAGACCTGAAAAATTAACAGCCGTAGCCTTTTGCATTTCCGTGGCTTTGTCAATATCTTTTTTTAATCCGCCACCGTACCATAAATAACTGTCCACATTTTGCCCCAGGAGGGTAACCTCCTTATATCCATTTTCCCAGAGGGAGTTTACTTCACTAACAATGGATTGTGGATCCCGACTGCGTTCCCTGCCACGGGTAAAAGGCACTACGCAGAACGTACACATATTATCGCACCCCCGGGTGATGGAAACAAAGGCAGTTACCCCATTCGAATTTAAACGGACCGGTGCCACATCCCCGTAGGTTTCATCTTTGGATAAAATCACATTCACCGCACTTCGGCCTTCATCGATCTCCTGAATGAGATTAGGCAGGTCCTTATATGCATCAGGGCCCACTACCATATCCACAATTTTTTCTTCTTCCAGCAGCTTGTTTTTCAATCGTTCGGCCATACACCCCAATACCCCAACCTTCATGTGGGGTCTTGTTTTTTTAACGGCATTAAATTTCTCGAGACGTTTTCGCACCGTAGTTTCGGCCTTTTCGCGTATAGAACAGGTATTAACGAGAACAAGATCGGCTTCCTGGAGCTCTTGAGTGGTATTAAAACCCTCCCCGGCCAGAATAGATGCTACAATCTCACTATCCGAAAAATTCATTTGACACCCATAACTTTCAATGTAAAGTTTACGGGTGTTATTTTCTTTGGTATCCAGCGCTAACGCAGCGCCCTGTACCGATTCATCTATTACTTTCTCCATAGTTTGAATACTTCAAATCATCAACTCAAAAGAGGAGTGCAAAGATAAGACTTTATACCCATAAGTGACAATTTGACAGTAAAATAATTCCATTCAAAAAACGCAACTGCCTACTTATATACGTATCTATCATATAACGAGCTTAACCTTAAAACAATCAAATTATGAAAAATAAAACCGCCCTCTTTCTTTCTTGTATACTCCTTAGTTTCCTTTCCTGTAACGAGGAAGACAATAGCAAGTATGCAGACTACCTGGTAGCTCGACCCTTAACGATGACCAAAGCCGAATTTAAGAACAGTGTTGATATTATTGCTCCCATCCCTATTAAAGAATCGGGTAAAATATATGCCTACGAAAATTATATTTTCGTGAACGACAAATTCAAAGGTGTTCATGTCATTGACAATAGCAACCCTGCTTCACCTCAGAAAATATCATTTATTAAAATTGCGGGGAACGTTGATATATCCGTAAAGAACAATTATCTCTATGCCGACAGTATTACAGATTTGGTGGTTCTTGACATTTCTGACATCAACAATATTCAAATTGTAAACCGCCTCGAAAATGTATTGAGGGATAATGTTGTATGGCCGGCAGAGGCCGATTTTTTTGAATATGAGGAGTGGGACTATGAAAATGAGATCCTGGTTGGATGGGAAGTGGTTACCGAAAGAAGACTTATTGAAGAGGTAGAGCAGCGCTTTGTAGATATTTTATTTGCAGATGCAGCGGAGAATAGCGTAGGACAGGGGGGGTCATTGGCCCGATTTAAAATTGTGAATGATTTTCTGTATGCTGTTGATAGCCATTCCATTAATATTTTCGATATCACGGATCTCGCCAATCCACAAGATCTGGAAGATGTGTATGCTGGATTCGACATTGAAACTATTTTTAACCGAGATAATCATTTGTTTTTAGGCAGTATGAGGGGAATGTATATCTATGATATCTCATCACCTGCCAACCCAACATTTGTTTCTGAGTTTCAGCATGGAACGGCCTGCGACCCGGTAGTTGTTGATGGGGATTATGCTTTTGTAACCCTTAGAGGGGGCAATAATTGTGGTGCTACAGAAAGCGGCTTGTTTATCGTAGATATTTCCAATATTACCAATCCCAGTTTAACATCGTCGTATCCTATGGAAGAACCCTATGGCCTGGGTGTAAAAAATGAAAAATTATTTGTGTGTGATGGCAGTGCCGGACTAAAGGTTTATGATAAAACCAATGTAGAAGATCTGGTTGAATTACAACACTTTGAGGATATTGTTACTTTCGATGTTATTCCCCTTGAAAATAATCTTCTAATGGTGGGAGATGGGGTCCTGTATCAGTATGAATATGAGAACACTAACATCCGCTTAATAAGCTCCATTTCGCTCTAGTAAGGGACTCAAAATCAGTGCAAGGCATCCTTTAGAAATGGATGCCTTTTTTTTGCACTTTAGAGGATAAAAGGAAGGGTATCAAAAAATTCCTATACTTTTGTGTCTTCAAAAACCAATGAATGGCTAAAAATTTAGTAATTGTAGAGTCGCCAGCAAAGGCAAAAACGATCGAGAAATTTTTAGGTAAGGATTTTAAGGTTGAGTCTAGCTTTGGACATATAGCCGATCTTCCTTCCAAGGAATTAGGAGTGGATGTCGACAATGATTTCCAACCCAAATATATTGTTGCTAAAGATAAAAAAGCCCTTGTTAAAAAACTCAAGGATCTGTCCAAAAAAGCAGATATGATATGGTTGGCTAGTGATGAGGACCGAGAAGGGGAGGCTATATCCTGGCATTTGGCAGAGACACTTAAACTGGATAAGAACAAGACTAAACGAATCGTTTTTAATTCCATCACCAAATCGGCTATTCAGAAGGCTATTGAGAATCCGAGAAGCATCAATTATGACCTGGTGAATGCCCAACAGGCACGTAGGGTATTAGACAGATTGGTTGGGTATGAGTTATCGCCTGTTCTTTGGAAAAAAATAAAACCGGGCCTTTCTGCAGGAAGGGTTCAATCCGTAGCGGTTCGCCTTATCGTGGAAAGGGAACGAGCAATAGAAGAATTTAAGCCGGTTGCTACCTTTAGGATCTCAGCGGAATTTAAAACTGTGAATGAAGGGGTATTTAGTGCAAAGCTTAATAAGACCTTTGATACAAAACAAGAGGCAGAAAACTTTTTAAAGCAAAACGTTAAGGCCCAATTCTCGGTAGCTTCCCTGGATAAGAAACCCGCTAAGAAATCTCCTGCCGCCCCGTTTACAACTTCTACCCTGCAGCAAGAAGCCTCCAGAAAATTATATTTTTCGGTGGCAAGGACCATGCAGGTGGCCCAGCGTCTTTACGAGGCCGGGTTAATTACCTATATGAGAACAGATAGTGTAAACCTTTCAAAAGAGGCTTTGAACGAGGCAAAACAAACTATCATTATTAATTACGGAGAATCTTACAGCAAAGTTCGAAATTATAAGGGCAAGTCTAAAGGCGCACAGGAAGCGCATGAAGCTATCCGCCCTACCGATATGGGACTCCAATCGCCGAATGTAGAGCGAGATCAGGCTAAATTATATGAATTGATATGGAAGCGTACCCTGGCCTCCCAAATGGCCGATGCACAGCTGGAGCGTACCAACGTAAAGATCAAAGCTGATAAACATAAGGAAGAATTTACGGCCAACGGGGAAGTAATTAAATTTGATGGTTTCCTTAAGGTATACCTGGAAGGAAAAGATGAAGAAGACCTTTCTGAAGAACAGGAAGGGATGCTTCCATCCATGAAACTCAATGAGGAATTGTACAATAAGTATATCACGGCCACCGAACGATTTACAAGACCACCTTATAGATATACAGAAGCTACCCTCGTGAAAAAATTGGAGGAACTGGGAATAGGAAGACCGTCTACCTATGCCCCAACTATTTCCACCATCCAAAATAGGGGTTATGTTGAAAAAGGAACTGTTGAGGGAATCGAAAGATCCTACAGCCAGCTGCTATTGGAGGGCGATACAATTCAGGAAAAAAAATTATCTGAAACAATAGGTTCCGATAAAGGGAAAATGGTGCCGACGGACATAGGACTCATTGTAAATGACTTTTTGGTAAACCATTTTGCGAATATTCTCGATTATAATTTTACGGCCAAGGTCGAAAAAGATTTTGATGAGATAGCTTCGGGGGAAGAAGATTGGCAGAAGGTAATGAAGGATTTTTACAAAGACTTTCACCCCAATGTTGTCGATGTAGAGGAGAATGCAGAACGCGCGAGCGGAGAACGGGTGCTTGGAACCGATCCAAAAACCGGAAGACAGGTCTCTGTGCGCCTGGGCCGCTTTGGCCCAATGGTCCAGATAGGTACGGTAGAAGAGGAAGAGAAACCTTTATTTGCGAGCCTTTTACCAGACCAGTCCATTGCAACGGTTACCTTTGAGGAGGTAATGGAACTTTTTAAGCTTCCTAGAAAACTGGGGGTTTATGAAGGAGAAGATGTAGAGGCCAATGTTGGCCGTTATGGACCCTATATACGTTTTGGAAAGAAATTTGTTTCCCTCGAAAAAGGGGAAAGTGCCCTGGATATAGATATGGAACGGGCTATGGAATTGATAAAAGCTAAACAAAAAGCCGATGCTCCTATCGCTACCTACGAGGGAAAAGAGGTGACAAAAGGCACGGGTCGTTTTGGTCCTTTTATAAAATGGGACGGCATGTTCATCAATGTCAATAAAAAATATGATTTTGATGATCTTTCCAAGGACGATATTGAAGAACTGATCGAGGCTAAGAAGAAAAAGGAATCCGAACGGGTCGTGAAAGAATGGTCAGAGGAGGGGATACGGATAGAAAAAGCCCGTTGGGGCAGGCACCATATTATCAAAGGTAAGACCAAGGTAGAAATAGGGAAGGAAGTAGACGTTACTGCTTATAGCCTGGAAGATGCCAAAAGTCTTTTGGAAAAGAAAAAACCGAAGAAAAAAACGAAATAACCCACGTTTCCTGAGTAATTATGGCATTCGATTTTTTAGTACCGGTAGAGGACAGGGCCCTGGCTCATTGTGAGCTCCTTCCTCCGCAGTCACTTGGCAAGAATATTTTTAAACACACCAGCCGGGATGGACTTCCCGTATTGGCCAATGCTTCTTTCGCATTGATGGGCGTGAACGAGTCCAGGAATGCCTTCGAAAAAAAACCAGAGAAATTAGCCATTGCAGAGATCAGGATTCAGCTTTATAAACTGATGATGGGCAACTGGAATGTGAACATCGTAGACCTTGGGAATGTAGAAGAGGGAGAATCCGTAGAAGACACCTATTTTGTAGTAAAAGAAATCGTAGCTGGTTTATTGGAGGAAAATGTTATACCTATTATTATAGGAGCAACTCAGGATATTACCTACCCAACATACAGGGCTTTCGATAAACTTAAGAACATGATCAACCTGGTGTCTGTAGACAGCAAGTTCGATTTTGGTGCCGATGAGGAATTGATCTCATCCAATTCCTATATGAGTAAGATCATTACGGACAAACCTAACAACCTTTTTAATTTCTCCAATATTGGCTATCAGAGTTACTTCAATGCCCAGGAAGAGATAGATCTGATGGAGCGCCTCTTCTTTGATGCCTATCGTCTTGGGGAAATTGCGTCTGATATTTCCCTGGCAGAACCCGTATTGCGTAATGCCCATATTGTTAGTCTCGATGCCCGTGCTGTCAGAGCAAGTGAAATGGGGATGTCCTATAATTTTTCGCCCAATGGATTTAGCGGCAGAGAAATATGTGCCATAGCACGCTATGCTGGCATTAGCGAGAATGTTTCCGTTTTTGGTATTTACGAAAGCGAGAATACCCCGCAGTCCTTTCAACTGATGGCCCAGATTATATGGTACTTTATGGAAGGGTTTAATTTTAGGATCAAAGAACGTCCAAGTGCTACCAGCAAAGATTTTACCAAGTTCATCGTTCCAACCGATACCGAAGAACTGGTTTTCTTCAAAAGCAACCTCACACTGCGATGGTGGGTAGAAGTCCCACCTTTTATGACTTCACATACTAAAACAAATTCACATGCGTTATTACCTTGCACTGAGCAGGACTATTTAGATGCATGTGATCAAATTATTCCTGAAAGGTGGTTTAAGGCCTATAAGAAGGGTTTTAACTAAACACAAATTTTTTTATAAGGAAGACCAGTTATATACAATAATTTATTCAAAAAGTAGTTTTAGAGAATAATAATTGTCATTACTGTTTAAAGTCTAAATCGAAATTTAACCTAAAGTATGAAGAAGCTATTGTTGTTATCTATAGCGTTTGTTTTTTTACTCACAAGTTGTGGATCAAAAACAAAAGGAGAACTAGTTGGGGTCCAAGGTAAGAAATGGCACCCCGAAAAACCATATGGAATGGAGCTTATCCCAAGAGGAGCATTTATCATGGGTAAGAGCGAAGAAGATATGGCTCAAGTTCTCAACGCACCAACAAAAACTGTAACTGTCCGTTCTTTCTATATGGATGATACAGAAATTACTAACAGTGAATATCGCCAGTTTGTTCAATGGGTAAGAGATTCTATTGTTAGAACCAACCTTGCTATTCTTGCAGATGAGTTGGGATTGGTTCCTGAAGATGGAGGAATTGGAGAATTTGCTTTTAAGAGCGCCGATACTACCAGAATGTCCGAATATGACAAATATATGATGGATAATTATTCAGGAATGGGTGAAACCGGATATGAGGGATATGCACTCAATATAGAAGAAGATCTAATTTGGGACACTTCAGATTACCCAGACGAGTATTATACTGAGGTAATGGATTCATTATATATTCCGGAAGAGGAGTCGTATAATGGGCAACGCATTATTGATGTAACCAAATTAAAGTACAAGTATACCTGGATGGATATTGAAGAAGCAGCCAGATCCAGGGATACAAGACGTAAGGAGTTTATTAAAACTGAAGAACTAGAGATCTATCCGGATACTACCGTTTGGATCCGTGATTTCGAATATTCATATAATGAACCCATGCATAATGATTACTTCTGGCACGATGCCTATAGTGACTACCCTGTAGTAGGTATTTCCTGGAAACAGGCCAAAGCATTTTGCCATTGGAGAACAAAATTTAAGAATGACGATCAAAAAAGCAGAGGCCAGCAGTTCGTAAACCAATTCCGTTTACCTACGGAAGCAGAATGGGAATATGCAGCTCGTGGAGGTATTGAAGGAGGTACTTATCCATGGGGAGGGCCTTATGTGATCAGTGATACCGGTTGCTTTATGGCAAACTTTAAACCACAACGGGGAGATTATGCAGCCGATGCTGCCCTCTATACGGTGGAAGCAAAGTCGTATGAACCGAATGATTTCAACCTGTATAATATGGCGGGGAACGTTTCCGAGTGGACCAACAGTAGTTATTTCCCCGGATCCTATGAGTATGCTTCTACCATGAATCCAAATGCAGATTCTGGAGAAAATGCCAGAAAGGTCATACGAGGAGGTTCCTGGAAAGATGTTGCCTACTTCCTGCAAGTAAGTACCCGGGATTATGAGTACAGAGATTCTGCCCGTAGTTACATAGGGTTCAGAACTGTACAGGATTATATGGGAGAAGAAGATTCAACACAATAAAAGAGAACACTAATAAGGATTAAACAAGAAACCAAATACTTATTATTATTTTAAACTTAAATTAAATCTTAGAATTATGGCACAGTCAAAATCAACAAAAAAACTATTTAACATGGCCTACGGGCTCGGGGCGTCAGTGGTTATCATTGGTGCGTTATTTAAAATCCTTCACTGGGAATTTGGTCCGCTAACAGGTGGATTATTATTGGCAGTAGGTCTTATTACAGAGGCCCTTATTTTCGCCATCAGTGCATTTGAACCAGTAGACGACGAGTACGATTGGTCTTTGGTATACCCAGAATTATCTGGAGGTCAGTCCATGGGCAAGAACGCTGTGAAAGAAGCGAAAGAAGCCGAAGGATTATTATCTAAAAAATTAGATCAATTATTAAAAGAAGCAAACATCGATGTTGAATTGATGAACAGCTTAGGGGATAGCATCCGTAATTTTGAAGGTGCTGCCAAAGGAATTGCTCCTTCTGTAGATGCTATTGAGTCTACTAAGAAGTATTCTGATGAAATGTCCCAAGCTGCCTCTCAAATGGAATCTTTGAACAGCTTGTATAAAGTACAATTAGATAGTGCCAGCAGACAGGCTTCCATAAATGAGGAAGTTGTTCAGAATGCCGGTGCCCTAAAAGATCAAATGGAATCTTTAGCCTCTAACCTTTCTTCATTGAATGGTGTTTACGGTGGCATGTTATCTGCAATGAGTCCTAAAAACTAATTAGTAGAGTAATAAACCCAAATCAAATTATTAATCAAGCTAATTAGAAAAAAACATGGCATCAGGAAACGCAACACCACGTCAGAAGATGATCAACTTAATGTATTTGATCTTTATCGCAATGCTGGCGTTGAATATGAGTAAAGAAGTTTTAGCGGCTTTCGGTCTTATGAACGAAAAGTTCGAAGCTTCTAACGCAAAAACCACGGAAAGCAATGTAGCTTTTCTTAGTGGACTAGAAACCAAAGCATCGGAAAATGAGGAAAAATTTGGACCTCTTTATAAAGATGCAGTGAAGATCAAAGAGTTGTCTACAGAGTATTTCAATTATATTGAAGACATTAAGACCTCTATGACCAAGGAATTGGATGATCCAAAAGACTACGTGGTCATGGATAAAGCCGATTATCTGGATCAGAAATTCTTTCAGGGCGACAATCTTGCTCCGGAAGGAAAGGAATTCTTGAAAAGGATTGAGGATTATAAAACTCAGATTACCGCTCTTTTACCGGCAAACTTTACCGAAGTACGCAGTGCTGTAGCTGCCAGATTTCAAACTGGTGACGAAAACGGGAAGGTAGAACGTAGAGACGGTGTAAAAGTAGATTGGATCAATTATCATTATGAAGGATATCCTTTAGTGGCCTCTTTGGCCAACCTAAGTAAAATGCAATCTGATATTAAGTCTACTGAAGAAGATGCCTTAAAGGCGATGTTACAGGGACAGTTAACCTCAGAAGTATCTATGACAAACTATACCACTTTGTTGGAGCAGGAGAAATCTGCGTTCTATACAGGTGAGAAATTTGTAGGATCTGTCGTATTAGGTCGTAAAGATGCTACTACAAAGCCAAATGAGGTAAATCTTAAGGTCGATGGCAGAACTTTGGTAGAAGGGAAGGATTATGAGATCATTGAAGGTCAGGTAAAGCTATTGATTAGCGCCGGTGCCCCAGGTGATCATAAGATTGAAGGTAACCTGGTATTTATTCAGGATGGTGAACGTACGGAAGTACCTGTTTCGTCTACCTTCGCAACCATTACCAAGCCTAATGCGGCCGTAATTTCTGCCGATAAAATGAATGTGGTATATCGTGGGGTAGCAAACCCTATGACCATTTCCATTCCAGGTATTCCTGATAATAAGGTTTCTGCAAGTGCCAGCGGACTTAAAAGAGTTAGTGGTAGTAAATATATCATGAACCCAAGAAAAGGCAGGGAAGTAACCATCAATGCCTCTGGTATATTGCCAGATGGTAAGAGGATTTCCACTCCTGCAACCTTCAGAATTAAGGATATCCCAAGACCGGCAGGTTCGGTTCGTGGGGAAGCGGGAAGCGCCAAAATGACAAGAAGGAATTTGGATATCTCTACAGTTGGCGCCTTATTAGAAGATTTTGATTTTGATTTGAATCTTGCTGTAAGCGGATTTAAATTTAAAGTACCAGGGCAGCCTACCGTTAGTGTGAATGGTAATAAATTGGATTCACGCGCAAAATCGGCCCTTAAAAGAGCTAAAAGAGGCGATGCCGTCCAAGTCTTTGATATCAATGCGTATATCACGAATAACAAGACTTATAAACTTAAGAAAGTGTCTCCGGTTATTATAGAGATCACAAACTAAGAATAGACAGTAAAATTGAATTTTATGAATTGGAAGAATGTTTTAATTGTTGGAGCCGTTTCTTTGCTGCCAATGTCTATCATGGCTCAGGCTAATATCCTGAACGCCAAGAAACCTGAGGAAATCGGGATAAAGACACAGAATCAATTAGCAATGGACGACGATGTTCCTTTAGATTATGGATACGTGGACGACAGAGACATCCTTTGGTCAAAGACCATATGGGAAGTTATTGACCTGGACGAACGTGTGAACTTTCCACTTTACTATCCAACAGATACAATCGATATTGGTGCCGACAGGAGATCCCTTTACGATGTTTTTCTTAAAAACATTAAAAATGGGAAACTGAAGGATGTCTATGTAGATTCGTATTTTACGGAAAGAAGAAAGTTCGAAGATCTAGCGGCCACCCTAAAAAAGGTAGATACAACAGATCTTGGATACGAACAAATCAATGCCGGGGAACAACTCTCTCAGGAATATGTAAATGAAAGAGAGCTTTCTGCGGCGGATATTGAAGAATATCGTATCAAAGGTATTTGGTATTTTGACAAGCGCCAGGGAGAGCTTAAGTATCGCCTTCTGGGAATCGCACCCGTTGCGCCAGACGTTAACTTTATCGATGACGAATCTATGGATCCGGCAGATAATAAAGTAGAGTTGTTCTGGGTTTGGTTTCCAAGTGCCCGAAAAATTCTGCATGACGCTAAGGTTTTTAACCAGCGAAATTCAGCGCAACCTATTACGTATGATATGTTATTGAATGCACGTAGGTTTAACGGAAACATCTATAGAGAGGACAACGTTCACGGAGACCGCGAAATAGATGATTACATTGCAGATAATGCCTTGTTTCAACTCCTGGAGTCGAATCGTATTAAAGAAGCGATCCGCGACAGGGAGCAAGACATGTGGGCCTATTAAAAGACCTATTCGAATTCCAATTCAAGTATAATTTGAAAACGCCGCTCTTTTTGAAGCGGCGTTTTTTATTTTTGTCTTATGCTAGATTACCTAATTGTAGGGCTTGGACTTGCAGGTATCTCATTTTGTGAAACCCTGGAGCAAAATGGTAAGACGTTCAAAGTACTTAATGATGATTCCCAACAGGCTTCTGCAGTAGCAGGAGGTTTGTATAATCCTGTTATACTAAAAAGGTTTACGCTTGCGTGGAAAGCCCACGAACAACTGGGAGTAGCCCTTCCTTTTTACCGAGCACTGGAAAAGAAGTTGGGGGTTACCTTAGATCACAAACTCCGTGTACTTAGAAGATTTGCCAGTATTGAAGAGCAAAACTTGTGGTTCGAAGCTACCGATAAACCCGGCTTGCAATCCCTCTTGTCTACCACCTTGCTTTCCAATACCAATCCATGTATAAAGGCACCATTAGGATATGGAGAAGTGCTGGGTACAGGTAGGATAGACACCCCTTTATTGTTAAAAGCCTATAGCCAATATCTTACGGAAAAGCATTTGCTTCTGCGTAGCACGTTCCATTACAATGAATTAAGAATTGAAGACTCCTGTCTTTCCTTTATGGGAATTAAGGCAAAATACCTTGTTTTTGCCAATGGGTTTGGTTCCCAGAACAATCCATATTTCAGCTACCTTCCATTAAACGGGACCAAGGGAGAATTACTAACCATTAAAGCTCCTTTATTGAATGAAGGACATGTTATAAAATCTTCAGTTTTTATTATACCATTAGGAGACCAAACATATAGGGTTGGTGCTACATACGCCTGGAAAGACAAAACCAATGATCCTACGCCAGAGGCCAGGTCGGAATTGCTTGATAAACTGACTTCCTTTATGACGTGCGACTTTGAAATTATCCGGCACGTGGCGGGAATACGGCCCACTGTGGCCGATAGAAGGCCCCTGGTTGGGAAACACCCTGTGCACGCCAATATATTCATCCTGAACGGATTTGGCTCAAGAGGCGTTATGATAGCCCCTTATGCATCGGGGGTCCTTTATGATTGCATTGAAAAAGGAATAGCCCTTCCTGCTGAAATGGACATAGCCCGTTTTGAAAAACGCCATAAGAAGGCCTAATTCTTAGCTTTTACGGGGTCGTACGCAATAAAGATATTGATCCAGATATTCCGGGATAATCGAATGATTACAGGTAAGAAACCGATCAAAGTTACCACGATGCTTATGAATGTGGTCACTAAAGAGGTTTTAAGCAATAGGAATGTGATCACAAAGGCTGCTACGGCAAAAGCGATCCCTACTGCATAACTGACATACATGGCACCATAGAAAAAAGAAGGTTCAATCTTGTATTTCGTACCGCAATGAGAACAGCGGTCATGCATTTTAAAAATAGCCCCTAAATAGTATGGGTTTTTATCAATATACATGCTTTCTTGATGGCATTTAGGACAACTTCCTGTTAAAATACTGTATAGTTTGTTTCCTTTTTTTAACATTTGCATGAAATTTTTGCAAAGGTACATCTTTGCTCATAGTAACAATGTAACACCGGTCACACTAATATGTTGAATGTTCATAATCTCTCTGTATCTTTTTCAGGAGAATATTTATTCGAAGAAATTGCCTTTCGGCTGAACGCTGGGGATCGTGTAGGTCTTATTGGTAAGAACGGGGCTGGCAAATCTACGCTGCTTAAACTCCTTGCGAAAGATATGGCCCCGGATTCAGGGACCATTGCATCTGACAAGGAGATCTCTATAGGGTTTTTACGTCAGGATATTGAATTTGAAGAAGGCAATACGGTTCTCGAAGAAGCGTATAAGGCTTTTGAAGAACTACAGACATTAGAAAGGAAATTAGCCCATGTCAATGAACAATTGGCAGAGCGTACCGATTATGAGAGCGATGCATACCACCAATTGATGGTAGATCTGAATGATCATACCCACCATTATGAGGTATTGGGCGGTTATAACTACCAGGGTGAAACCGAGAAAATTCTGATAGGCCTTGGGTTTAAACGGGACGACTTCCAAAAAAAGACCGACATCTTTTCCGGAGGGTGGCGTATGCGTATCGAATTGGCAAAATTACTACTCCAAAAGAACGATATACTGCTACTGGATGAGCCAACGAATCACCTCGATATTGAGTCGATCATCTGGCTGGAACAATTCCTTACCGGCTTTCCCGGAGCTATTGTAATTGTATCGCACGATAAGATGTTCCTCGACAATGTTACCAACAGAACCATTGAGATCTCACTCGGAAGGATCTATGATTACAACAAACCGTATTCGGCCTTCCTGGTACTGCGGCAGGAAATTAAGGAGCAGCAATTAAACGCTCAAAAAAATCAGGATCGGGAAATTCAGCAGGCAGAACGACTTATTACGAAATTCAGGGCCAAGGCATCTAAGGCATCCATGGCACAGTCCCTCATAAAGAAACTGGATCGTATGGAACGCATAGAGGTAGACGAAACAGATAATAGTGTTCTGAAGATACAATTTCCGGTTTCGATTACCCCGGGTAAAGTCGTTGCAGAAATAGAAGGTCTTTCTAAGAATTATGGCAGTAAAGAAGTCCTGAAAAATATCAATCTCTTATTGGAACGGGATAGTAAAACTGCTTTTGTAGGGCAAAACGGGCAGGGGAAAACCACCCTTGCCAAGGTCATAGTTGGCGAACTGGAATATGAAGGGCACCTGAAGCTGGGACATAACGTTCAAATAGGGTATTTTGCCCAAAATCAGGCAGAATATCTGGATGGCACCAAGACCGTCCTCGATACTATGATCGATGCCGCCAACGAGAGTAACAGACGCAAAGTAAGGGATATTTTAGGATCCTTTCTGTTTAGTGGAGAAGATGTTGAAAAATATGTAAAGGTCCTTTCCGGGGGGGAACGCAATAGGTTAGCCCTGGCAAAAATGCTGTTACAGCCGTTCAACGTCCTCGTAATGGATGAACCTACGAACCACTTGGATATTGCTTCCAAAAATGTCCTAAAACAGGCTTTGCAAAATTTTGAAGGAACGCTGATCGTGGTTTCTCATGACCGTGATTTTTTACAGGGACTTACGAATAAGGTCTATGAATTTAAGGACAAGAAGATCAAAGAGTATCTGGGCGACATTAATTATTTTCTGGATCAACGCAAGGCCGAAGATTTTCGTGAAATTGAAAAGAAGAGTGCTATTCAGGTTCAAAAAGCATTGTTAAAAAAGAATGACAATCAGTACTACGATCAGAAAAAAGAAAAAGGACTTAAAAACAAGCTCAGTAACCTGGAAAGTGAGATCGCAGCAATGGAAAAAGAGATCTCCGATATAGACCATGAACTTTTGATGAATTACGACACCACCATAGCACAACCCAATTTTTTTAATACTTATCAGGAAAAGAAAAGGAAGTTGGAAAGCTTAATGAAAAAGTGGGAAAAACTTACAATAGAGCTCGAAAAATAGGGCATTCAACGGATATTTTACGACACTTGATTTTCTTTCACAACAAAAATTACAGGTTTTACAACAAATATGAACCGTTAATCGATAAAACATACACATTATCAGCCCTTAGGGTTATATTTGTAAGGTAATTCTTAATTAGTTTATAAGATTTAGCTTGAAATAGGACAAATCCTCAAAAACGATATTATATGAAAAACTTTCTCGTCATTCTTTTTGTATCGCTTAGTACCTGTCTTATGGTTTCTGCCAAAGTAACCAAGGCCGAGAAAAAGGCTCTTGTCGATCTTTACGAAAGTACAAACGGTGTCGAGTGGGTTAATACATGGGATCTTGAAGGACCTGTGGAACAATGGTATGGAATAAAGGTAGAGGGTAACCATGTCGTTGAAATAAATCTTTTCCGAAACAATCTTAAGGGTATCATTCCGGCCAGTATAGGTAAATTGGAATATTTAAAAGTATTGAACCTGGCTTTCAATGGCCTTACCGGAGAATTCCCGGAATCGATCGCACAATTACAGCAGTTGGAAATACTGAAGATTGAGATGAACCGATTCAAGGGTAAATTGCCTGCTACATTTGGGCAACTTGGAAACCTGAAGGAGCTCACTGCATTTAACAATTTCTTTTCTGGAAGCATACCGGAAAGTATGGGGCAATTAAAAAAACTAAAAGTATTGAATCTTTCCAGCAACAATTTAAAGGGCACCATCCCTGAGGCATTGGGAAATTTAAGTAATTTGGAAAGCCTTGGGCTTTTTGAAAATACACTGGATGGGGGTATCCCTTCAGAGTTAGGCCAATTGGTGCAACTTAAAGAACTGGTACTTGCCAATAATCAATTAAACGGTGAGATCCCAAAAGAGTTTAGTCAGCTGGCTAGTTTGGAAATACTTCAAATACAGAATAATAAATTCAATTCGCTAAAGAACCTTGAAACTATGAATACCCGTCAGTTTTTGGTATTCGATTATGATAAAGGAGATCTGAAATTGAATTTTAAAGAGATAGACTTTAAAAAGACTCGAGTGGCCGAAACAAAATTCGAAGATGACGACGACCATGAATAGTTAATTTAAATTAGGTTAGTTGAAAAAGGGATGTAACAACATCCCTTTTTTTGTTCCATATATATTATGAAAAGTTAAACAAAAATTAAGATTTATTTAACAATAGTTGCATATGCAACTAATTAAATAAAGTGTAGTTTTGCCCCATGCAAGAAACAGATTTCAAAGTCGATCTGGAAAAGTCCATTGGGCCCTGGATTGGGAAAACCTCAAAAATTATAGACTATTATTTGCATGAAGCATTACAGCAACACGGACTGGACGTGACCAAGGAACAGATGATCGTTCTTAAAAAATTGCATCATGAGGATGGTCTCAACCAGAACGAACTGGCCTCTTTAACCTGGAGAGACAAATCGTCTTTAGCTCGTTTGTTGGCAAAAATGGAACGCAAAGAATACGTCTATCGAAGACAGCATAGCCAGGACAAGCGTATAAATCAGGTTTTTTTAACCGATAAGGGGCGACACATTTTTGAAAGTACCAGGCCTATCATTGAGAAGTTAATAGAGATAATGGAAAAAGGCCTGGATAAAAAAGAAATAGAACATATGATACATATTTTAAAGCGCATCCAATATAATTTCACTGCTGAAATTTCAGCACTTTAATTTTCCGATAATGAGAAAAATAATTTTATCAATAGTAGGGGTCCTAATAATCGTATTGGGGATCTTTTTATCGAAACAGATCGTTGATAGTAAAACCCGGCCAAAACCCAGAGTAGAAAAAGTGGTTAAGACCGTATTTACACAAACGGTCACGAACGGTACGGTACCTATCATTGTGCCGGCAAACGGCAATCTTACCGCCAAACAAAGGGTAGAGCTTTATGCTGAAGTGCAGGGCGTATTTAGGAAAGGGAATAAACTTTTTAAAGCTGGACAGCCGTATCGCGCAGGAGAGACCATCATTCGGATCGATGCTTCTGAGTATTATGCAAGCGTACAGTCTGCTAAAAGTAATTTATACAATTTAATTACTTCTATTATGCCGGATCTTCGTTTAGATTATCCGGAGGTATATCCAAAATGGCAGACGTACCTGTCTAATTTTGATCTTGACAATACTACACCACCACTTCCTGAAATGACAACGGAAACCGAAAAGTATTTCATTTCCGGCCGTGGAATTCTGACCAACTATTACAACGTTAAAAATCTTGAACAACGGTTAAGTAAATACACTATTAAAGCACCGTTTAGCGGTATTCTTACCGAGGTATTGGTGACAGAAGGCACCCTGGTAAGGTCGGGTCAAAAACTGGGAGAATTTATCAATACAGATGTTTATGAGTTAGAAGTTGCCGTAAGCAAAGCCTACAGTGATCTTTTAAAAGTTGGGGAAGTGGTAGCCTTGGTGAGTCTTGATCGAACGAAAACATATAAAGGAAAGGTTGCAAGGATAAATGGCAGTGTAGATCAGGCAACGCAAACCATCAAGGCTTTTATTGATGTAAGCGATAGCGATCTAAAAGAGGGAATGTATTTGGAGGCAAATTTAAATGCAAAACAAGAGACCAACGCCATAGAAATAGACAGAAACCTGCTTTTGGAAAATGATAAGATATTTGTCGTACGTGATACGATCTTAGATCTTATCGATGTAAAACCCGTGTATTTTTCAGAGAAGAAAGTAGTATTAAAAGAAGTGCCGGAGGGCATCACTATCATAACTAAACCGGTAGTAGGGGCATACGCTGGTATGTTGGTAAAAGTATATCAGGGAGAGACCGCTCAAAATATTGAACAATGAGAAATATCATCGCTTATTTCATTAAATATCATGTGGCGGTCAATGTCATCATCATAGCCTTTTTCATATTTGGAATTGTGGGAGCCTTGTCCTTAAAATCTTCCTTCTTCCCACTTACCGATTCAAAGAACGTCTCAATAAATATAACCTATCCTGGAGCTTCACCACAAGAGATCGAGGAGGGGATTGTTTTAAAGATCGAAGATAATTTAAAAGGGCTGGAAGGTGTAGATAGAGTCACTTCTACCTCCAGGGAAAATAGCGGTAGCATCAATGTAGAAATTGAAAAAGGGCGGGATGTGGATTTTATGCTCTTACAGGTTAAAAATGCGGTAGACCGGGTACCAACATTCCCAACGGGTATGGAGCCCTTAGTGGTTTCAAAATTGGAAGTAGTACGGCAAACCATCAGTTTTGCGATCAGTGGGGATAACATCCCTTTAGCGACTTTGAAACAGATAGGACGTCAAATTGAAAATGATATAAGGGCCATTGATGGGATATCCCAGATCAATATTTCAGGATATCCGGAGGAAGAAATAGAAATTGCGGTTAATGAAAATAGCCTTTTGGCGTATGGTATGTCCTTTACTGAAGTGGCACAGGCCGTTTCAAATGCCAATATTCTGGTAACCGGCGGAAACATTAAAACCGATGCAGAAGAGTATCTTATCAGGGCCAATAACAGGTCCTATTATGGGGACGAACTTTCGAATTTAATCATTCGGGCCGATGTTTCGGGCCAAACAATTAGACTAAAAGATGTAGCCATCGTTAGGGATCGTTTTTCTGAAACTCCCAACACATCCTATTTTAATGGGAATCTCTCCGTAAGCACAACCATAACAAGCACAAATACGGAAGACCTCATTTCTTCAGCTGAAAAAGTAAGAAACTATATTGAGGAGTTTAATCAGAAATATAATAACGTTCAATTGAATGTGGTGAGTGACTTGTCCGTAACACTTACGGAACGTACCAAGTTGCTTACGGAAAACGCCATGATGGGGATGGCGCTTGTTCTTATTTTCCTGTCGTTGTTTCTTAATACACGATTGGCCTTTTGGGTTGCTTTTGGCTTGCCAATATCTTTTTTAGGGATGTTCATTTTCGCAGGGTTCTTCGATGTAACCATCAATGTTTTATCGCTCTTCGGGATGATCATCGTGATCGGTATTTTGGTAGATGATGGAATTGTGATAGCTGAGAATATTTACCAGCATTATGAGAAAGGCAAAACACCAGTACAGGCCGCTATAGATGGCACTATGGAGGTACTTCCCCCCATTGTATCTGCAATTATTACAACCGTATTGGCCTTTTCTATATTCCTTTTTCTGGACGGCAGAATTGGGGAATTTTTCGGGGAGGTATCAGTCATTGTTATACTCACGCTTGCTGTTTCTTTAATTGAAGCACTGATCATATTACCTGCCCATTTAGCACACTCCAAGGCCATGCAACCCGTAGATAATAAGCCCAAGAAAGGAATTGCCAAAGTCTTTTCTAAATTGAGGGTTATCAACAAATCAGGAGATCGGGCCATGGCATGGCTTCGCGATAAGATGTACAGTCCCACCCTGCATTTTGCACTTAAGTATAAACTGCTGACTTTTTCGTTTTTCGTTTTCGCCCTGTTACTAACCTTTGGCTCTGTTGGAGGCGGGATTATTCGAACTGCTTTTTTTCCGCAAATAGCGAGCGACAGGGTGCAGGTAACCTTGCAGATGCCCAATGGAACTAATGATAAGGTCACTGATTCCATCATAAGCTTAATTGAAGAAAAGTCTGAGATTGTAAATCAGGAGTTGACGGAGCAATATTTAAAAGGAACCGATAAGATCCTCTATGA
>CALZFZ010000144.1 GCA_945786965.1 uncultured Muriicola sp.
ATTTTATTGGAACCTTAAGCCCGACGGCTGGCAAGCCAATTTTCATCAAATCGACTTTAAATTATTTGCTCCGGATCAGGCACGGCTCGGGGCTGAAAATTGCTTTGTGTATAGCGGTGTTAGGGGCAATACCTCCTTGACAAATGAAATTGACGTCAATTTTAGGAACGGTGTATTGGAAGGAAAGAGTCGGGATGATTTTATCTCACGCCCCGGGGAGAGCGTTACTGTTTTGATCAATTTGCCCCCCCAATCGGTCAAGGAATTTAAACCATTCTGGCCATTTTGGGACAAGTATGGTTGGTTGTTCCTTGTTGGCGCTTTGTTCGCCGGTTTTTACACGGTTTGGCAGAAATATGGCAAAGATGATCGGGTAGTGCGCACCACGAGTTATTACCCTCCCGAAAACCTTGATCCCGCAATGGCGGGTTTCCTCATCGATGACAAGGCAGATCATTCCGATCTCATATCCTTACTGCCACATTGGGGATATCAAGGCCATCTCAGGATTGAGGAAATAGCCAAAAAGGGTCTGTTTGGCAAGAAGGATAGCAAGCTGATTCGTCTGGGACCGTTGCCCGATACGGCTCCTGATTATGCCAAAAAAATATTCGATGGGCTGTTTGGTAGCGGCACCAATACACCGAATGCTGAGGTTTTGGTGAGTAGCCTTAAAGATACTTTTTATACTACCATGGCCAGTGCCCGAAGTATTTTAAAGGATAAAGCGCAACCCTATTACGAGGCTGAATCGAAAAAAGTACAAACGATTACCTTGGTCATATTGATTGTTTCGTCCATACTACTATCTTTGGCAGGTCTATTTTTTTGGGGAATTTTGGCATGTATTGCAATCTTGTTGAGCTGTCTCATCCTACTTGGTTTTAATGCCTATATGGTCAAGAAGAACAGCAGAGGGAACCGAATACTGTCAGAACTGAAAGGCTTTAAACAGTTCATCAAAGTGGCGGAGGAAAATAAATTGAAAATGCTGCTGAAAGATGACCCCAGCTATTTTGAAAATACCATGGGGTATGCCCTTGCTTTTGGCATGTTCGAGAAATGGGCTAAAAAATTCAATGCCCTGAACGTGCCGCCTCCCCAATGGTATTCCTCAACTACGGGCAATATGCTTGGCATGCAACAGTTCTCAAAATCTTTCTCAGGGGCCATGGCATCAACTAGAGCTAATATGGTGAGTACCCCGTCTAGTAGCGGTGGTTCGTCCGGGGGCGGTTCCTCCGGCGGTGGATTCGGCGGCGGTGGCGGGGGAAGCTGGTAGAACCTATTTTTTGTATCGAAAATCCATCCCGTTTTATTATCTTGTTGTCAACATCCACCATTACGTTACCTTATGAAACTTACCCTGCCACTCCTATGTTGTTTCTTTATTTCCTCGACGGCCCTGGGCCAGACCGGAAAAGTTTTTGACAACCTTTCGATGACCAGCAAAATTCTCAAAAGCGAGCGGAAATATGCGGTATATCTTCCGCCGGATTATGAAACATCGAACCGAACTTACCCCGTATTATATCTATTGCATGGCGCAGGTGATGATCAAACGGGCTGGGTGCAGTTCGGGGAGGTGCTCCGTCTTGCAGACAATGCCATTAAAGACGGTACCGCAACCCCCATGGTCATCGTGATGCCCGATGGCAACACGGGAAAAAGGGGGTATTTCAATGTTGGCGATTGGAAATATGAAGATTTCTTTTTTCAGGAGCTGATGCCTTATGTTGAAAAAACATATCGAATTAAAGGTGAAAAACGTTTTCGCGCCGTGGCAGGACTTTCAATGGGCGGAGGGGGCACTTTTATGTATGCGCTGCATCATCCGGAACTATTTTCATCGGCCTGTCCGTTGAGTGCCTACGTAGGATCGCTTACCATCGATGATTTGAAGGAAAGGCTTCAAAGGAATGGTGATAATCTGACGGCAGAACAAACACAAAAATATTTCGAACAATATAATGCCCTAAACCTCATAGAAAGTGTTCCTGTGGAAGATATTAAATCGGTGCGCTGGTACATCGACTGTGGGGATGATGATTTCTTATTTGAAGGGAACAGTCTTGTGCATATCGCCATGACCAAAAAGGGAATACCGCATGAATACCGCGTTCGTGATGGTCAGCACAGCTGGACCTACTGGAGAGAGGCATTGCCGACGGTCCTCGGCTTTGTATCCGATGCTTTCCATCAGTATTGAATCGGGCATGATCAAAAAAAAACGTGTTAAGGGTCCTGGTATTTATACTCCTTTTTGTTTGGTTTCGATTGTTTTGGAAGGGAAATACACCCATACCTGTTACAAACAATACTGAGGGATTGATTAATAATCCCATTAATTTACGGCCTAATTATTTAGGCAGGGTAACAATGGATAAATAAAAAAAACGATAATGATTTATAGAAGATTCGGAAAAACAAATTGGCAGGTAAGTGAGATTGGCTATGGCATGTGGGGAATGGGTGGCTGGACGGAATCGGACGATGTTCTGTCTTCAAAATCCCTGGATCTCGCTGTGGAGCATGGAGTAAATTTCTTTGATACTGCCTGGGGCTATGGGGAAGGCCATAGCGAACAATTGTTGGGAGCTTTGGTACACAGGCATCCGGATAGGAAGCTCTATACCGCAAGTAAGATCCCGCCTAAAAATTTTAAATGGCCTGCTAAACCGGAGTATACGATGGCGGAATCATATCCGGCATCTCATATTGTTGAATTTACCGAAAAGACCTTAAGGAATTTAAGGTTGGAACAGCTAGACCTGATGCAGTTTCATACCTGGGATGATGGATGGACGCATCAGGAAGAATGGCAGCGCGCCGTGGAGGATTTAAAGAAATCCGGTAAAATTGCTGCCATGGGGATCAGCATGAATCGGTGGGAGCCGGAAAATGGTATTAAAGCGCTAAAAACAGGCTTGATCGATGCCGTTCAGGTGATCTATAATATTTTTGATCAGGCCCCTGAAGATGTGTTATTTCCGATTTGTGAAGCTATGGATATCGCTGTAATAGCAAGGGTTCCTTTTGATGAAGGCACGCTCACGGGATCTATTACAAAAGAAACAACCTTTCCGGAAGGCGATTGGCGGGGCACCTACTTTGTACCCGAGAATTTAATATCCAGTGCTGAAAAAGCAGATCAACTCAGAAGTGTAGTGCCGGAAGGGATGACCATGGCCGAAATGGCCCTTCGGTTTATTTTAATGAACAAGACTGTGAGTACCATTATTCCGGGGATGCGGAAAGCCAGGAACGTATTGGCCAATGTGGCCACCAGTGATGGACGTGGACTATCTAAAAATGTCTTTGATACGTTAAGGGATCACCGGTGGGACCGCCAACCTACATCATGGTCACAATAATTTGGAAATATGGAACTTAAAAAATTTATCGCGCAGGTTGTCATGGCCATGCTATTGTATGTACTAATTTCACTGATCCTGGAACAGGATTTTTCTACGGAGATCCTATTAAGGGAGTCCAGGGACGGACTCATTTTTGGGTTGGTTTATGGAGTTGTAATATGGATCTGGAATCGCCGCAAAAAAGATAAAACTTCCTGATCCTGTTCAATAATCATCTATCAAATATCCTCTTCAGGTATTTGCGAAAAGATCATAAATACCTCAAAAAAATATCCCCTGGTTAAAGGGGATATCGTATGCCATGGCATTGGATAAAATTTTACTTTCCAATCAGGCTGTTTCCTTGTGTATTGGGATCCGGTCTTTGTTCTTTTTTAACCAGGCTTCGAAGGTTTGCAGCTCGGGATTTAAGCTGCGGGAAACACTGAGATCCCTTGCCTTACAAAAATCGGCTTCAAACTCCGCATTAAATTGATACATATTGCCTAGATCATCTGCACCTGGGAAATCGAAGGTGCGGTAGATGGCTGGAGGTACAGCATTGTATTTTACGTTCTTGCCCAGGATTTTTGTGAATGTATCGGCCATTTGTTGTCCGGTAAGATGTTCCCCGGCGATGCCCACGGTTTTCCCGTGGTATTTGTTTCCTGCCTTAAAGATACCTAACACACATTTCCCAATATCGCCTACGGCCATACTCGGTAATTTTTTATCGGCCATAGGAAAGGTAATGGCAAGTTCGCCATCTGGTCCTTTTTGGGGCTCCATGCCAAAATAGATAAAATTCTCCCAGAAAAAAGAGGTTAATAGAAGCGTATACGGAACACCGCTTCTTTCAAAATAGGCATTGGAAACACCCTTTCCGTCAAAATGGGGTACTTTGTATTTGCCTTGTAAGGTAGGCATCCTGTCATCAGCCAAAGGCACCCACTTGCGGGTATCTTCGAGGGTAGACCAGATGACGTGTTCTATATTAGCTTCCTTGGCAGCTTCCGCCATGTTCCTGGCATTTCCCATCTCCTTTTCAGGTGAAAAATGTTCCCAGAAAAAGGTAACGCAGAAGGCCCCGTAGGCCCCATTAAAAGCCTTTGCCAAACTGGCTTTGTCAGCGATGTCGGCTTCAACAACTTCAGCTCCTTTTTTTGCAAGTGCCATCGCTTTTTCAGAATGGGCATTTCGCGTAATGGCTCTAACGGCAAATTCATGTGAAGGATCATTTAAAATGGCGGAGACAACACCGCCACCCTGGGCTCCTGTGGCTCCCACAACGGCAATAATTTTTTTGTTTTCCATGTTACGATTGTTTGTGATTGATAGCACTTCATAAGATACAAAAAAAGTACATGGCCTACATCAAAAAGTTTCGCATTTTACTCAAAACCAGTGGTTTGAGGACCGGGAATCATTATTTGGCGAACAGCTGCCCCATATCCTTGAATGCTTTAAATTCAAGGGCATTTCCCGCAGGGTCTAAAAAGAACATGGTAGCTTGTTCCCCTACCTGCCCTTCAAAACGAACATAGGGTTCTATGATAAATGCGACTCCTTTTTTCCTTAGCTCTGCAGAAAAATTGTGAAAGGTATCCCAGGGCAGGACCACCCCATAATGCGGTACCGGAACATTTTTGCCATCAACAGGATTGGTGTGCAGCTCCTCTTCCGATTTGGGCTTGTAGTGAATGACCAATTGATGTCCGAAAAGACTAAAATCTACCCAGTGATCACTGCTCCTTCCTTCAGAACAATTCAGGATCTC
>CALZFZ010000145.1 GCA_945786965.1 uncultured Muriicola sp.
CGTAGGAGTAGACATACTGTCCAGGGCATAATAAGTAGCATTCACATTGGTGGCCTTGGAATCATTGATGTATTGTACATGATGTATCTTCAAAACCTTTTCCAACCGATGTGGTGCCCCTTGAAAATTTTGAATACTATCACGAATCACATCTTTCCTGATCCCTACGAGCTTGGCTACTGTAATTGCGGCCATCGTGTTTTTCAGGTTGTGTTTTCCCTCTAATGCCAATAAATCTGATCTCATTTCCATAGTTTTTTGTTCTGTCTTTACAACAATCTTTTTGTCTTTTATATAGGTCCCTTCTTCCAACTTTTTTTCCAGCGTAAAAGGAAGCAACCTGGATTGAATTGGGTTCTTTTTTAAATGTGCAACGATCTCATTATCATCTGCGTCATAAATGAAATAATCTTTAGCCGTTTGATTTTTTGTGATCCTAAACTTCGATTCCACATATTTCTGAAAATCATAATCATATCTGTCTAAATGATCCGGCGTAATATTGGTAATGATCCCGATGTGTGGCTTAAAATCAATAATGCCGTCCAATTGAAAACTACTGATCTCCAACACATAAAAATCATAGGATTGTTCTGCAACCATTTTGGCAAAACTATCCCCTATATTACCGGCCATACCTACATGTAACCCAGCCTCTTTTAGGATATGGTGCGTGAGCATGGTAGTTGTGGTCTTCCCGTTGCTGCCAGTGATCCCTATGATGGTTGCCTTGGTATATTTCGCAGCGAATTCAATTTCAGAGATTACTGGAATCTTCTTTGCAATCAGCGTCTTCACCAAGGGTACATGATCTGGTATACCGGGACTTTTCATTACTACATCAGCATTCAATATTTTGACTTCTGAATGCCCTCCTTCTTCCCAATCTATTCCAAAATGTTCAAGAACGTTTTTATACTTTTCCTTTATTTCACCTTTATCGGAAACAAAGACTTTAAATCCTTTTTGTTTGCCTAAAATGGCGGTGCCAACCCCACTTTCTCCTCCACCCAGGATCACCAAACGCTTCATTTACCTCACTTTTAACGTAACAAAGGTTACGATGGCCAACAATATTCCTATGATCCAAAAACGGGTTACAATTTTACTTTCGTGGTACCCTTTTTTTTGATAATGATGGTGTAGGGGCGACATTAAAAAAATGCGCTTCCCTTCCCCATATTTCCGTTTGGTATACTTAAAATAACTTACCTGCATCATGACGGAGAGCGACTCGGCAAAGAAGATTCCGCATAACAAAGGAATTAGGAGTTCTTTGCGAACTATAATGGCGATCACTGCTATGACCCCACCAATTGTTAGGCTCCCGGTATCTCCCATGAAAACCTGTGCCGGGTACGCATTATACCATAGAAATCCTACCAGGGCTCCTACAAATGCTGCAATAAAAACAAGAAGTTCACCGGCGCGAGGGATATAGAAAATGTCCAGGTAGTCAGAGAAAATAATGTTTCCTGAAACCCATGCAAAAATTCCCAGCGTTAAGACTATTATTGCCGAGATCCCCGCTGCCAGGCCGTCTATTCCATCTGTAAGATTCGCTCCGTTAGAAACAGCTGTAACGATAAAGATCACGATGGGTATAAAGATTAACCAGGCATATTCCCGCGCCCCTTCGCCTATCCAGGCGATGAAATCTCCATAATCCAATTCATTGTTCTTAAAAAATGGAATATTGGTTTTGGTCGACTTTATTTCTTTGCCTTCAACCTCTGCCACTTCAAATTGTTCAGTAATCACTGTACTATTCTTCTCTTTCATGGTAACTTCAGGATGAAAGAATAGGGTGGCACCAACCATGAGTCCCAGAACTACCTGACCCAAGACCTTAAACCTGCCCTTAAGTCCTTGTTTGTTCTTTTTGAATATTTTGATGTAATCGTCTATGAAACCAATGATACCCATCCAAATAGTGGTCACAATAAGTAAAAGCACATAAATATTATCCAGGCGTGCAAAGAGGATCACAGGAACCAGCGTGGACATAATAATTATTAGGCCACCCATTGTAGGGGTGCCTTGTTTTTGTTGCTGTCCGTCCAAGCCAAGATCCCGCACGGTTTCGCCAATTTGTTTGCGTCTTAAAAAAAGAATGATCCTTTTACCAAGGGTGGTAGCCAGGATTAAAGAGAGCAAGACCGCCATAGCCGCACGGAAGGTCAAAAACTGAAACAGCGTTGCCCCCGGAAATTGGTATTGTTTTTCTAAATATTCGAACAAGTAATACAACATAAGTGCTCTCTTATCGCTAATTATTTTTTAAGTTCTTTCAGTACTTCTTTTACCAGTTTAAAATCATCAAAATCTATCCGTGTCCCGTTGGTTTCCTGATAGGTTTCATGTCCCTTTCCTGCCACCAGGATAATGTCCTTGGGATCGGCCAACTGACAGGCAGTTTTTATGGCCTGCTCCCTGTTCTCTATAGACAATACCTTCTTGGAATGCTGAGGCTCAACTCCTGCTTCCATTTCCTCAATGATCAATGTGGGAGATTCTGACCTGGGATTGTCAGAAGTAAAAATGACCTTATTACTTAATGCGGTTGCGATATGCCCCATTACCGGACGCTTAGACTTGTCACGATCACCACCACACCCCACTACGGTGATGATGTTTTCATTTCCAGTCCTCAATGCATTGATTGTATCCAACACATTTTTTAAGGCGTCCGGCGTATGGGCATAATCAACAATAGCCGTTATTCTTTTTTTAGATATAAAATATTGGAATCTTCCATCTACGTTCTCCAACTCACTCAGTAACCGGAGTATTTCCAGTTTTTCGAGTCCAAGCAGCTCTGCTGTAGCATAAATTGCTAAAATGTTATAGGCATTGAAATGACCTATTAATTTGGTCCATAATTCATTGTTATCAATCTTTAGCAATTGACCACTAAATTGATTTTCCAAAATTTGCGCTCGGTAGTCGGCGTATGTTTTTAGCGCATAAGTATACTTTTTGGCTTTGGTATTTTGCAGCATTACCAAGCCATTCTTGTCATCGATATTAGAAAGTGCAAAGGCTTTTTTAGACAGATCATCGAACAGTCCCTTTTTAGTGTCCCTATATTCTGCAAACGTTTTGTGATAATCCAGATGATCATGTGACAGATTGGTAAAGATGGCCCCTGCAAAGAGCAATCCGTCTGTTCTTTTCTGATCTAATCCATGGGAACTTACTTCCATAAAACAGAATTCTACCCCTTCGTCATTCATTAAAGCCAGATACTTATTTATTGTAAGGGCATCCGGAGTTGTATGGCCGGTTGGGTATTTCTTTTCATCGACCATGATCTTAATGGTAGACAACAAGCCTACTTTGTACCCTGCTTTCTTAAAAAGTTGATACAAAAGACTGCTAACCGTAGTTTTTCCATTGGTGCCGGTAACACCTACTAATTTTAAATTTTTAGAGGGGTTTCCGTAAAAATTGGAAGCCATAATCGCCAATGCCTTCTTGGAATCATCTACTTCGGCGTAGGTAATATCATTAACCAGATTTTTGGGCATGGCTTCGCAAACAATGGCGGTTGCGCCTAAAGCAATCGCCTTTTCTATAAATCCATGACCATCGGATTGTGAACCCCTTATCGCGACAAAGACATCATCTGATTGCACCAGACGCGAATCGAAACATATATTATTGACCATTTTGGCCGTAGAACCACTTACTGCCGTAAGTCCTACTCCATATAATATGTCTTTTAAGGATTTCATATTAGTTCTAATACAATTTTGGAAACTTTGGCAAGTTCCGTTCCCTGTGAAATAGATTGTTTTTTTACTTTCCCGTTTCCTTTTATTTCGACTTTCAGCCCAAGATTTTCAAGAATGGAAACTGCATCCATACCACTCATCCCTTTAAGGTTGGGCATCGTTAATACTTTTTTTCTCGCATCTACGAAATACTGCTCAAATGCTTTTTCCAATTCCATATTAATGGCATTCAAAGATTCTACCTCATCTATCATCGGATTATTGGCATAGATCTTTTGAGCGATGGATTTAAATACCGGACCGGAAACATCGGCACCATAATACCCGACGCTTTTATCAGGTTCATGGATTACTACAATGCACGAATATTTAGGGTTCTCTGCGGGGAAATAGCCAGCAAAGGTGGAGATGTAACGTAATTTGTCCGGGTCTTTCCCAACATAATTCTTCTGGGCCGTACCCGTTTTGCCAGCCATTGAGAAATTTTCGGAATAAAGGCGGTGTCCTGTACCATGCTCTTTCTCAACCACATTTTTAAGTAGCTGCTGCACCTTTTTTGCCGTTTCTTTCGAACAAATCGATGGATTTAATACTTCCTTATCGAATTTTTGAATGCTATTATTCCATTCTTTCACCTCTTTAATAAGGCGTGGTCTCAACAATTCCCCGTCATTTGCAATGGCATTGTAGAAGGCCAATGTTTGCAGTGGAGTTAATGAAACCTCGTAACCATGAGACATCCATGCTAATGAGATCCCGGACCAACCTTTATCTCCAGGATTCCGGAATACGGGTTTGCCCTCTCCTTTTATGGGCATGCCCAATTCCTTATGTAGCTCCATATTCATCAACCTATTAACAAAAACCTGTGGATTGTTTTTGTAATTGTTGTGGATCATTTTGGCAAAGGCCGTATTGGAAGAAACCTCAAAGGCCTCTGCTACAGATATTTTACCATATCCGCCATGCTTGGAATCCCTCACTATTCTGTCATAGATTCGCCATCGGCCTTTTTCAGTATCAATTACGGAACTGGTGTCTACTACCTTATCTTCCAACGCCGCTACCAAAGACATTAATTTAAAAGTAGATCCGGGCTCGTGAGACTCGCCTATGGCATAGTTAAGACGTTCGTAGTATTTATTATCTTCTGTCTTTCCTAAATTGGAGATTGCCTTGATCTCCCCTGTTTTGGTTTCCATGACGATAACACAGCCATGATCTGCCTTGTATTTTTCTAATTGACCCAGCAATGCATGATGCGCTATATCCTGAATGTTGATATCGATCGTAGAAATTACGTCGTACCCGTCTTTGGGCTCAATAATATTATCGAGGCCTATTGGTTTCCATTGTCCCTTGGCAATTTTTTGTTTTAACCTTTTTCCTTCTTTCCCTCTCAAATACTGTCCAAAAGCACCTTCGAGACCTACCCGGGTTGCATATCCATTTTCATCAAACCGTTCGTAACCCACACTTCTTTCTGCTATTTTCCCCAGGGGATGTTCACGTACTGTTTTTTGCTCCACTATAAGGCCTCCTTTATAAGGACCCAGATCAAAGAGCGGAAAATCCTTGATATTCATGTATTGTGAATAATCAAGATTCCTGGCAATTAGAGCGTATCGATTCTTGTTGGCTTTTGCCTTCCTCAGCAGCTTTTCGAAATGTGAAGAAGGTCTTTGTAAGAGCTTCGACAGTTTAATCGATAAAGGATTAACATGCTTATTGAAATCGGCATCCTTTACCGTTTCAGCATCGAAACGTATCGTATATTTTGAAACTGAAGTGGCCAGGAGACTGCCGTCATCTGAATACAGGTTACCCCGGTTCGGCGGTATCGTAAACATCTTCTCTGTGCGCTGCAAGGCCAACTTTTTATACTTATCGCCATGTACCATTTGGATGCTAACAAGCTTCACTAATACCAAAACGGCAAAAATGAATAGCCCTCCCGATACGAGATACAGCCTGGTCATAATGTTCTTTTTTGATATCGACATTTATGGGGCCTCAGATTTAACTTTAATTTTTTTTGGCGGTGTATCTGAAGGAATCAGGCCCTCATCGGCAACTGTTTCCCGGATGGTCGATTCCAGTTTTAACCGCTGAACATCCGAACGCATGTCTACAAATTCGCTCCGTAATTCCTTAACCTCTTCATTCAAGGCCGCCAAGCGATGTACCTTCTTATCTGCACTATGAGAACTGGCGATCATTATGGTTGCCAGAAAAGAAGCGAAAATGATAAAAAGCCAATTCTTGGGAGCGTCTCCGCTAACCAAAAACTTGCCTTTTAAAATTGCAACGATTCCATTCTTCATATATGCACTTGTATTGTTATAGTCTTTCTGCGATCCTTAATTTGGCGCTTCGGGCCCTGTTATTTTGTGCGATCTCATCTTTAGAGGGCACTATTAAGCTCCCTATTTTTGTAAAGGGAACTAATGCCTTTCCATAAAAATCCTTCTCAACATCCCCTTCAAACTTCCCTGTTCTTATAAACCTTTTTACCAAGCGATCTTCGAGCGAATGGTAACTTATAATACTTAACCTCCCTCCTTTGTCCATTAAATCAGGGGTCTGCAATAAAAATTCCTTTATGGCAGCCAGCTCCTGGTTTACTTCGATACGAATGGCCTGGTAGATCTGTGCCAATATTTTGTGTTCTTTATGTTTAGGCAAAAATCGCTGTAACGCCATTTTTAAATCTGACGAGGTTTTGATTGCTCCTTTTTCCCGTTCCTCAACAATAACTTTAGCCATGGCATCTGCGTTTCGTAATTCCCCATACTCGTAAAGAACAGTGCGCAAACGTCGGTGGTCGTATGAATTGATCACCTCATAAGCCGATAGTTCATTTCTTTTTGACATCCTCATGTCCAAATCGGCCTCAAAACGTGTTGAAAATCCACGTTCAGCGCTGTCGAACTGATGCGAGGAAACGCCAAAATCGGCCAGAATACCATCTACTTTCCGTATGCCATAGAACTTTAAAAATTGACCGAAATACCTAAAATTTTCATTGATCAGCGTAAATCGGTCGTCCTGCAAACTATTCTCCAGTGCTTCCTCATCCTGGTCAAATGCTATCAATTTCCCTTCGGGTCCCAGTTGTTCTATAATCTCCCGGGAATGTCCGCCACCTCCAAAAGTCACATCCACATAGATGCCATTTTCTTTAATATGGAGCCCTGCAACAGATTCCTTAAGCAGTACCGGATTATGATACTTCATCACCATCCTCGCCCATTACTTCTTCGGCTAACTCTGCAAAGTTCTCAGCCGTTTCATCCAACACTTTTTCATAACTATTCTTATCCCAAATCTCAATAATATTAATAGCCGAACTCAACACGACTTCTTTGGAAATACCTGCTATGGCTATCAAGTTCTTAGGAATTAAAAGCCGGCCGGTAGCATCGATCTCCACAGGCTTGACCCCGGCAGAAAACCTCCTGATAAAATCGTTGTTCTTTTTCTTGAAGCGGTTCTTCCGGTTCATCTTCTGCATCAACAAGTTCCACTCCTCCATTGGATACAATTCCAAACACGGCTGAAATACAGAGCGCTTTATAACAAAGCCTTTGTTAATAACAGGTGCCATTTGGTTCTTTAAGGTAACAGGTATCATTACCCGTCCTTTGACATCTGCCTTACAATCGTATGTACCAATGAAACTTATCACCTAGATTTGGTTGGTCTATTGTTTATAAACTCAAATATATAGAAATTATTACCACTATTTACCACAAATTACCACTTTGTTCATAAAAATTGTATCTTTTTGGTATTGTGGGCCCGTAAATTCGCGAAAATGTTCGATTAGGTTTCTGGCCATAAGGCCCTAGACAAAACGGTTTCGGTAGATCTAAAATATTGGCGCTTTGCTTAAATTAATAGCGGCATAATATGGAAATGCCTATATTTGCCCACTGACAACAGAAGCTGTCTTGAATGGAGGATAATATAATAACCGACGGTAAATACCGATACATTGAAGTGGGTGAAGGAACCCCAATGATCATCCTGCACGGCCTTATGGGAGGGCTCAGCAACTTCCATGGCGTAACCAGTTATTTTCCTAAAAAAGGCTATAAGGTTCTTATTCCTGAACTACCTATTTATGGGATGCCAATGTTAAAGACCAACGTTAAAAATTTTGCAAATTTTTTAGAACGGTTTATTGAATATAAAGGCTTGAAAGATGTAATTCTCCTGGGTAATTCCCTGGGAGGCCATATTGGCTTGTTGCATACCAAGCTATACCCTAAAATGGTAAAGGCACTGGTGATTACCGGAAGTTCAGGGCTCTATGAAAGTGCTATGGGAGATGGGTATCCAAAACGCGGTGATTATGAATTCATTAAAAAGAAAGCGCAGGATGTCTTCTATGATCCGGCCGTAGCTACCAAAGAAATTGTTGACGAGGTTTTTGCTACCGTTAATGACCGAATGAAGTTGGTAAAAACCCTCGCCATTGCAAAAAGTGCTATCCGGCATAATATGTCGAAAGACCTGCCACATATGTTTACACCAACCTGCATTATATGGGGCGAAAATGATTCGGTTACTCCGCCTAACGTTGCTAAGGAATTTCACCAACTATTACCAGACGCCGATTTGTTCTGGATAGAAAAATGCGGGCATGCCCCAATGATGGAACATCCGAATGAGTTTAATATTGTCCTGGAAAACTGGCTAAAGAAACGGAACTTCTAAGAAAAGGAATTCATGAAAATAAAGTCGGCCGACTTTGTCGTAAGCAATTCCAATGTTGCTCAATGCCCTACGGAACCAATCCCCGAGTACGCTTTTATTGGGCGTTCTAATGTGGGTAAGTCTTCCCTAATAAACATGCTCACGCAACGCAAGAACCTGGCGAAAACTTCAGGCAGACCAGGGAAAACGCAACTTATCAATCACTTTAAGATCAATAATAACTGGTTTCTGGTAGACTTACCCGGATATGGTTATGCACGTGTCTCTAAAAAGGACAAGAAAGTGTTCCAGAAGTATATCACTGATTATTTTTTATCTCGGAGTCAATTACTTAGTGCCTTTGTCCTGATAGACATACGTCATGAACCCCAACCTGTTGATCTACAGTTTATGCAATGGCTGGGAGAACATGAGATTCCATTTTCGATCATTTTTACCAAAGCCGATAAACTGAAACCCAATGCAATTAAAAGGCATGTGGAAGCGTATTTAAAAATCCTTACTGAAGAGGTTTGGGAGGAGGCGCCAAATAATTTTATAACCTCATCCCTGCGGCATACAGGAAGAGATGAAATTCTCGACTATATCGATGCCATCAATAAAGACTACTACCAACAAAAAGGCCTGTAGTTACGAAAGTTCCAAGCTTGCTGTTTTCTCTTTAGGTCGTTTCCTTTTGAGCTGTTCTCTCCTCGATGACAGAAATAAGTGCCTGGGAGGATGTTAATTCATTCAGTTCGGTGGTATTAATCAAAATATCCAGGTCAAATTCTGTTTCCAATAAGATAATCGGATAGGTGTATTTAGGAATAAATTTAGATGCATACTCTTTTTGGAATTCATCCCTGTGCAAAAACACCATTTCCAAATCGCTGTTCATTCGAAATTTCTTCCATAGGCGATTCTCTGTGAATACCCCATATGTAAGATCGCATAAATTACATTGGTAGGTTCCCGGACTCAATATTTTATGCGCACCATCCAGTAGCGCATTTTTTACTCCTGAGTTGGCATTGTAGATGAAAACTATCTTTTTGAACTTACTTTTATTCATAATTTATGTACTGTTTTAAATGAATTGCCTACCACATCCTCATTTATGTTAGGACGATAAAACGGCAGGTAACTTACAGCAATTTTCTAAAATAAAGCTTTATAAGTGAACATCATGAATTCTGAATATTATGATAACACCTGGCCAAATACTATTGATAGTAATTCGGATCTGTAGTTTAATTAAGAAATTAAGTGTTTTTTACAAGTCCAGTTTTTCTGCAAAGTAATCACAGAAATCTTTCATGGTGGCGGTCATCTTTTCATCCTTTGTGGCCTTCATAAAGGTATCGGATAATGCCACCAGGGTTTGATGGAAGAAGATCTTCATTTCATCTACCGGCATATCTTTGGTCCAAACATCGATTTTTAATGATTCCCGGTTCTTACTGTCCCAAACAGATAATAGCATTGCCTTGGCTTCCTCGTTCTTGATGCCTCCATCTTCTGCGGACCACGTCAATTTTTCGGGCACCCTATTTTCATCCAATGCAATCGTTAAGGTAATTTCAGAGGTTTCTAATTTAGCCATGTATTTATTTCTTCGGTTTGTAATTTGCATTTTTGAAGATCATTTCTGCAGGGAGCTCCAGTAATTCCTGAACGGGCACTTCGTTCTTTACCATAAAAGCCCGCACTATTTTCCATCCCATATATCTGCCTAAACGTCCGGGTGATTCATTGTCTAATTCCAACCTGAATTTGGAAAATGGGGCTGGATCTAAAAATCGTGGACCCAGCTTGGTATCAGTGCTGTAGAGTAATTCCCGTTCAATAAAATAACGCCAAATCTGCTCCTCATTTGCCCTGGCCCATTCTAATTCTTCTTTGGTATAGCCAATTTTTTGCTCGTCTGTCTGCCAGGAAAGCAGCATATCCTTTAAATACAATTCCTTGCCATAATAGATCATTTGGGCCAGGAATGACCTTTCAGTAGGATATCGCAATACCTTTTTAGAAAAAGCACTTACAATGTCGCTTTCCAGGTATTTTTTGTCGAGGCCCTTTACAATGTAGCGCTCAATTCCGGAATAAAAGCGATGATCTATCCCCAAATAATTATCTACTCCAATGAGCAATAAGGAATCGGTGAGGATTATTCGGTTTTCGTAATCCACATCGCTCGTTACCGTAATAATGACCGGAACGCGATACTTCGGAAAGTAATATTTAATATGCTTAAAAAGCAATGCCAGATCATCGGATTCTTTTTCAAAATCGGTGAATGCACTATCTACAGCGCTCCTTAATTCTAATTGGATTGAATCCTGCAATTTGGCTATCCAAACGCTATCCGGGTATTGCTCCGGGAAAAAATAAGGATACTTTTCCTTAATAGACGAAAGCTGATCGGGTGTGGTCTGGGCAAACTCACGGTCGAAACGGCGAATCTCTAGCTCCATCGGAAGGGTGGCGATTTCGTCCGGCACTTTTTTTTCTTTTTTACAACCAACAACCAACAAAAGAACTAACAAAACATATAATCCCTGTCTGTACATATAAAGTAATCTTTTATCTATTTTAATATTAAGCTTCCAGGGTTTATTTTTACGGGACCAAAGTTACATTATTTCAATCTAAATACAACGAACATGCAAACAGATAAAGTAGTTGATCACATTGTGGAATGGCTTACCGACTACGCCATTAATGCTAAGATGAAGGGGTTTGTGATCGGGGTTTCCGGTGGAATAGATTCAGCGGTTACTTCTGCCCTGTGTGCCCGTACCGGCCTGGATCTGCTTTGCATAGAAATGCCAATACATCAGGCAGAAACCCAGGTATCCAGGGCTTCGAATCATATCGCCTGGTTGCAGAAAAACTATCCGAATGTAAGCCGACAACCTGTAAACCTTACACCCATCTTCGACCAATTTGTGGCTGCTTTGCCAAAAGTAGACAATGAGGATGAGCGGCGTATGTCACTTGCCAATACGCGGGCCAGGTTACGGATGACCACTTTATATTATTTTGCTGCCCTCCTGAAATACCTGGTTGCAGGAACCGGAAATAAGGTAGAAGATTTTGGGATTGGGTTTTATACCAAATACGGCGATGGAGGCGTGGACTTAAGCCCTATTGCCGACCTGCTTAAGACAGAGGTATATGAGTTGGGTTCCTATTTAGGCATAAGTAAGGCCATACTTATGGCACCTCCAACAGACGGATTGTGGGGTGATGACCGAACCGACGAGGACCAAATAGGCGCATCATATCCCGAATTGGAATGGGCTATGGAGATGGAAGCCCAGGGAAAGACTAAAAAAGACTTCGAAAACAGAGAGGAAGAAGTATTTAAGATCTATAAGAAGTATAATACTGCTAATCGTCATAAGATGATTCCTATACCCATTTGTAAGATTCCTGATACGCTAAAACAACCTCTTGCCTAATAATCAGGTATTTAAGACGAATAGTTGGTGGTAAATTGTGTTAAAACCATATTATTTTTACAGTTTTGCCATAGAATTTAGATATTAAAACCTTACATTGCATGCTAGGGTTGTGCGCTTAATCACCGCAATATATTTAGAAAAAACCAACAATGATTAAAATTTTAATTGCCGACAATCATCCTATTGTCCGTTTGGGAATTAAAGAAGTCCTGAACACTGTCCCTGATTTTGAAGTCATCGGTGATGTATCTACAACCTCCGAATTATTCATCACTTTAACTAAAAATATTCCGGACGTTGTGATACTCGAAATGGATATTCCTGAAATTAATGGAATAGCTTCCTTGAGAAAAATAAAAAAAGAATACCCGGATGTTAAAGTCCTTATTTACAGTGGTCAGTCCGAAGATGTGTATGCACTGAGTACCATACGTGCAGGTGCTTTTGGATATCTTTCCAAAACTTCCGAATTAGAATACATTATTAGTGCCGTTAAAAAGGTAAGCCAGGGCAAAATGTTTATTACTAACGAACTTGCTCAGCGTTTGGCATTCGATGAAGGCACGCAGAAACAACGCAGATTCTTTAGAAAACTTTCAACGCGTGAAGTAGAAGTATTAAAATTACTGGCCAGTGGGAAACGTAATAAAGATGTGGCAGAAGGATTAAATCTGAATGAAAAAACAGTAAGCACCTACAAGTCGCGTTTAATGAAAAAATTGAATGTAGATAATTTGGTAGATCTGCTTCAACAAGCAAAAGCACTGGAATTATACTAAAAATCAACTACTTAAATATAAAAAACCCTCTGATGTATCCAGGGGGTTTTTTTAATCAGTAACATTTCTATTTCTGACTATTTTTTTTAGGTATTATGAAAGCACCCTATTTAATTTGTTATTCAACAATTTGTTGAGTTGAAGGTAATTTACAATTTCTTCCAATGTTTCTCTATTATCAGCAGTTGTGTCTTCCGTATTTTTTTGTAAAGAGTTAATACGTTTTTTAATAAGATAGCATCGCAGTGTTAAGATCGTTTCGCTTACCAATTGGGAAATAGATGTTGCCTTATCCTTAGGGTAAATATCTTTACTTTCCCAATTATGCAATGCGTATTTCTCCTCTTCCATCAAAATGGATGAGATGTCCTTTACCATTTCCTGATCTATTTCATTTAAAAATGTGGTGATGGTAAAGTCCTCTTTCTCATGCAGCGCCTCAATTAGCCTATAATAAATATTTCTGAATTGCTCATGGGTCATTTCGATCTCATCTTCCTGTAGATCCAGATAGATCTTTTCATACACCTTGGCTTCAATATTTTCAGGTTCCAAAACCAATTCACCATCATCATTCTCTTTTAGTAAAAGATCTTCGAACTGCTGATGTTCATTCCCGTATAATAAGAGGATCTCAATAATTTTTCGCTCCAGCTCATATTGTACATCTACCCTGGCCTGATCTTTTTTGTCCTTTACAACTTCAAAGGCCTTTTGTGAAACCCTAGCTTGTTTGTTAGCATCTGAATATGCTTTTTTACTCATTTGTGCCAGGGTGTTGAACAAGACCTCCTCCGAAATGTTCATGATCGCTGCACATTCCTGTATATAGATCTCCCTCTTTATACGGTCCGGGATCTTGGAAATACTGCTCACTATTTCACGTACTGTATCTGCTTTTTTGATAGGGTCATTCGCCGAATCAGCAGCAAGCAGTGAGGTTTTAAATTGGATGAAATCCTTGGACTGTTCCTGCAGGTATAATACAATCTCTTCGAACGCATTGTTCTTCGCAAAACTATCCGGATCCTCGCCTTCGGGAAACGTACATACCTTAACATTCATCCCCTGTTCCAGGATAAGGTCGATACCGCGGAGTGATGCTCTCAATCCGGCTGCATCCCCATCGAACAAGACGGTGATATTTTTTGTGAGTCGGTTCACCAAACGAATTTGCTCCGGGGTCAGGGCCGTACCACTGGAAGCTACCACATTATGGATCCCTCTTTGGTGCAATTGAATAACATCGGTATACCCTTCCACCAGATAACAATTGTCTTCTTTGGCAATGGCTTGTTTCGCAAAGTAAATCCCATAAAGTACTTTGCTTTTATGGTAGATCTCACTTTCGGGTGAGTTTACATATTTAGCAGCCTTTTTATCTTTGGTAAGGATTCGCCCGCCAAAACCCAATATCCGTCCACTCAAAGAATGGATCGGAAAAAGCACTCGGCCTTTAAAACGATCAAATTTTTTACTTTCGCCTGGCCGTATGGGATCTTCTTTTACAATAGACAGGCCCGTTTTCTTTAAAAACTCCAGTTTATACCCTTTCTCCAGGGCATGGTTGGTAAAGGCATCCCATTGATCTAACCCATAACCCAATCCAAATTTGCGTATGGTTTCTTCTGTAAAGCCACGTTCCTTAAAATAACTAAGCCCAATGGCCTTTCCCGGTTCGGTATTCCAAAGCACTTCCGTAAAATATTGTTGGGCAAATTCTGAAACCAGGTACAAACTTTCGCGTTCGTTGGCTTGTTCCTTCTGCTCGTTTGTCTGTTGAGTTTCTTCAACCTCGATCTGATATTTCTTGGCCAAATACTTAATGGCCTCTGGATAGGTAAAATGTTCGTGCTCCATCAAAAAGGCAACTACATTGCCTCCCTTGCCACTGCTAAAATCCTTCCAAATTTGTTTCACAGGAGAAACCATAAAACTAGGAGAGCGTTCATCCGTGAACGGACTCAATCCTTTGAAGTTGGAGCCCGACTTTTTTAGGTTCACAAAATCACCGATCACCTCTTCTACACGAGCTGTTTCATATACCTGGTCAATGGTGGATCTTGCTATCAAAACTGAAGTTTAATGGAATAGTAAAAATACACAAACAGGGACTGTTTAAAAAACAAATCCCTGTTTTCCGAAATATATTTTCTTGAAATCAAACCTTAGTAAGGAAAGGCAAATTTTCGATTAATTCAGATCGAAGCGCAGGCCAAAGGAAATATTGCGTTGTTCTATGGTTGCATCTTTAAACAACGGGTTAAGGTCGTATTTGGCATATAGCAATACTCCATCGATTCCCATATAGGCACTTAATCCATAAACCAAATCATTGGTATTATAACCGCGTTTTAGTTTGTCTTTAACGCGTTCCCCGTTTCTGTCGTACTTCATTTTTTGTCGGGTGCCTATATTAAATCCTCCATAGCCCCCTATCCCCAGTCTGAATTGATTTCTTAAGGAATACCTCATTTTAGTCTCGGATTCGGTGCGTTTGGAAGGACCAAATTCCAGGTATACCGGAAATACTAAATTATCCATTCTAAGTTTTGATTTTCTCAGGTCTACATTGAATTCTTCTAAAGTGGTTTCGGATCCATCGGCGGTAAAATATTGATTGTCTTTGGGCTGCAAACCGTTAAACTGAAATGAGAATCCATACCCTAATCGCATAAAATTAGAATTCTTAAATACCCGGGTTCGCCATCCGGCTCCTATTTCAAAGAAGCGGCTCCCGCCCATTTCATAAGGGGAATCATTTAAGGATTGCCCATCGATTATAGTATTGTTTATCCCAAAAGCTATTACCATATCCGAATAGGTACGACGGTCATAGACAGGAGGAGGTTCCTCTTCATTATCCCAATATTTTACTCCAAATAATCTACCGTTATCGCTATCCTTAATTCCAAATCCAATTTCAATTTTTGAAGTATACGGAACACTATCTTGCGCTATCTGTCGTCCCTGGTTTCTTTCTATCAATGCAATATTGTTATCAATAATGGCCAGCATATTCTCGATGTTCAAAGCCCTTTTTCTGGCTGCCTCCTCTTTTAATAATTTTGCCTCCTCCTGGGTGATTTCACCGTTTTTTAAACGCTGAACGATCGTTTCCACTTCTTTTTTCAAGGCTTCTTTTTCTAATTGGGTTACTTGTTCTTTTTTAGCCTTCAGCATTTCTATCTCCTTCTGATAGTCCTCCTGGGCTACCAGTAACTGTACCATAAAACTTACTAAAAATAATACGGTGTACTTGCTTAATGTTGTCATTGAATTCCTTTTTTGATTAATGATTGATGAATAAACGCTTCCTGCCCTCGATTAGCAATACGAGGAAATATTAAACTTTATATGTTTTTATAATTAGTTGTTACGATACGCAACTGCCGTCCTTACCTTTAGGTAGCCATCCTTGAGTTTTTCGAACAATTGATCTCTAAAGGAAAGATTTAGTTCATCTTCAACCTCCGAAAGCAAGGCCATGGCATCCACTGAATTACCGGCTCCGATCATCTGTTCGGAAAACAGCTCCTTTTGTGCTTGTCTTAATAAAGAGTCTATGGCAACATCATCTACCGTCCCGTTCATTTGCTCCAAAGCGTTTACTTTAGCGACCACTTCCGCTATTTTATCTGCGATCCCTGCAGTTTCAGGATAATTTGTCACAATCGTTTCCTTTTGTTCTATGGTTACCTCCTCGTTTTTGACGATAAATAGATTGCTTTCTACAGGTTCTCTTAGCAGGGGTTCTACTTCCTTTTTTGCAGGCGCAAGATCCTCCACTTTAGGGGTTTCCTGAACTACTAATTGCTCTTCAATGATAGGCTCTGTACTATCAGAGTCAATTGCTCCTTCTTGCTTTTCAACAGCTGTGTTTACAACGGTTGTCGGCTCTTGTATTCCTGTTCTTGTAAGTGAAACGTAGATTACGGAAACCAGTAATGTTCCAATAAATGCGGCAGCCACACCATACCACAAGTATCCTTTCTTTTTCGAAACTATTTCGGCCTCAAGCCGCTTCTCGATGGCATTCCACGCATCTTTGGAAGGAATAATTTCCCTTTCCTGTATGGTCTCCTTTACCTTTTTTTCAAAATTATACTTTGCCATAATCCTTTATTTTACAGGGTTAGGAATGCAATCTTTTTGAAAGTTCCAACCCTCTTATTTTTTTCTGTAATTGTTGCCTGGCTTTAAAAAGCTGCGTTTTCGATGTGCTTTCTGATATTTGTAACATAGAAGCGATCTCATGGTGCTTATATCCTTCAACAGCAAACAGCACAAACACCATCTTATATCCTTCCGGTAGCGAATCTATC
>CALZFZ010000146.1 GCA_945786965.1 uncultured Muriicola sp.
TCTGATCAGCCATGGTTTCACCCAAGACGCAGGACTGGCACTCCATAAGGCGGCCCGGTGCGCGAGAGCCGGGGTGCCGCAGCTGTTGTACTACCTTCCCCGCTTCACCAGCGGGGGCAGCTTGGAGAGTGTCTGGCAATCGATGATATCCCCACAAATTGTTTACCGAAGGGGTGCTGAGGTTGACCCATCTGCCATGGCAACGGGAATGCCTGATCATGCTGTGGGCATGCCATTGGTGTTTGGGCTGACTTCGGTGCTTGATAAAGTGGAATCTGGATTCATCCTCGAGCGCCTCCATCCTGCTGAAGGAGATCTCGTGGCGAGCCCGTGGGCACAAGGCTCCCAAGCGAGGTCCCAGGGGGCAAGGGTTTATGTGCGAATACGAGAGTGGGGTGGTGGTGCCTGCCATCGAGGTACCCGCCTACATCGGTGGCATGCGTGCTCGGGGCCAACTCCCTGGCTTGGATCAAGCTGCTGTGCGGCTGAGTCCCGAGCGGTAATGATTCTTTACTGAGCATTGCATGTCCATTGGTGGTTCCAATGAGAGGCAAACCCAAACATTGGAACGCAGGAAGTGGTATGGGTCAGGGCCCCATTACACACACCTTTCTAATTCATACTGGTTCACAAGGAAAAGATCTTGTTCCTTCCGCCTTGCATGATTCGAGTTGATCTTTGGTTTCCAGTCTGTCTGTCTCTCCGGCGTGTTATTTTATGCGGGTGGCTACCACTTTGTGACCCCTGTCTCAACATGGTAGCCGAGGCACAACATCACGCAAGGGAATATGAGAGAGCAGGCTGTTCAGGGCTTCCAGCAGAGCGTAGCGAGCCGTAGTTGCAAGTGGGATGTAATCTGACAATCTACTCCCGGAGATCCACGGTTGCAATTGCGATAGCTCCTTGTAGAGGTTTGAGCACATCTTGTGCGAGAAGTCGAAGAGTCTGTGCTGGGATGCCTGCGGTCCCTCCAATCGTGGACTCCCTGTTACGGATTCAACTTGAAGAAGGCGATGCGAACAGTGACGCTTCAAAGATGCGAACGCTGACAGACTCTCAACGTTGTGCAGAGTCTCTCGTGGTTGAGGACGAAGGACGCGGACGAAGTCAGCCTCGCTTCCGGCCATTATTCCTGTGATCGCTAGCGCCCAGTCTCAATGGCGGCCCCCGTCGGAGGCCTCCTCCGGCGGGGGCTTTGTAAGAGATTTTTTGTGGGTGTTGTGAGAGTGGGGTGGGTGTGAAGGGTGCAGACTATGCGGACTCAACCACCGCAAGGCACTTGCGATTTCGCCCCCCCAGCTTGGATACATTTCTCTGCCCCCTTATTCTCGGGGCGGGGATCCTCACCGAGAGGGTGTTCTTATCGGCTCGGGAGTAGTACGGGACGCCGTCGCCGAGAGCAGAGCCGGCGGCGGCGGCCGAGCCGAGGTTGTGGATGAAGGCGGACGGGGATCCCTCGTCCACGCCCATCACCGTCGACGCGCCCCGATCCGGGCGCGTGCAAGCAGGAGCCAGCCGTCGGGCCGATCGATCGGGCCCACGCATACGGCAGGACCGCGTCCGGTGGATGGGGGACATGTCCCCCATCCCGATGGGGGACATGTCCCCCATGCAACCCATTGCCGCGGCGGACTTGGCAGCGAGAACGCGGGGGACTGGACGGGACGCAGTGGGCGCGGCCTGTGCTCCGCCCGGCCGCGGGGGACCGCCGACCGCGGCAGCGGCCCCGGGAAGACCTGCCGACGAGGTTCCCGCCCCGGACCGATCCCGAGCAAGCAATGTTGAGCAAGCGATGCTGAGCCGGCGATGCTGAGCCGGCGATGCTGAGCAAGTCATACAGCGCAAGCCTCCAGCGCTTCGCCGACGACCGGAAGAGCCTTCTCAGGACCCTCGGTGCACGCAGGGTGGGGGAGGGAAGAACCTCCATCCGACGAGCCCGAGGCGTCCAGGTGACATGGCCGTCCTCCCCAGGGACGACCGGGTTGACCATCCTCCCCAAGGATGGCGGGACAGACCTGCAGAGTACCTACCGATAGGGGAAACTACAAGACAAATTGCAGTAGGTCTCTCAGGTTGAAGAGGCAGGGAGCATGCGACGGCCGATGAATCCCTGATTGCCATCGGTCGATAATCCAGTTCATGTCCCCTCCTTCGCGGGTGTGCCCATGCCATGCAGTTATTGAGGTGATTGCGCGGGCATCTTCGTGGGGGTGGAGGGCGTGAAGGTACTGGAAGATGGATCTGGTGCCGCAGCAATGGCCACCCCCTTGCTGTGAGCACCACGGGTCATGCTCCCCGTTTTGTGGAACATCAGGTGGATATGGCTGCCATGGGCTGGTAGACGGACACCTCTCCTTTGCTCCATCTGATCAGCCATGGTTTCACCCAAGACGCAGGACTGGCACTCCATAAGGCGGCCCGGTGCGCGAGAGCCGGGGTGCCACAGCTGTTGTACTACCTTCCTCGCTTCACCAGCGGGGGCAGCTTGGAGAGTGTCTGGCAATCGAGGATATCCCCACCAATTATTTACCGAAGGGGTGCTTAAGTTGAACCATCTGCCATGGCAACGGGAATGCCTGATCATGCTGTGGGCATGCCATTGGTGTTTGGGCTGACTTCGGTGCTTGATAAA
>CALZFZ010000147.1 GCA_945786965.1 uncultured Muriicola sp.
CTACTGCCTCCTTGGCGTTATGGGCAACTATGCCCCGTTGAATACGGACTCCAAAACTTGCCAAAATTTCTTTTCCCTGATATTCGTGAAGATTCATATGGTTCTAGTCTTTATATTGTTTGCAAAAATAGGAAACATGTAGGAGTTACACTAAAATAATACAACATGCCATCTCTAAATTTTAAAATCCTTAAAATCAAGAGGATCAAAATTTCTAAAATGCCCGTTCATTTCGATCATCGTTTTTGCCATGTCAACCTGTTTTAATACCGTAATTGTCCTATCAAGATGTTCTAAAATATAATCCAATCTTGCGCTTTCCTTTGTAAGTTGCAAGAGTTCATATTCCTGGTCAAAGGAAAGTCCCATCTTATGGGCAAGCATATAGGTATTGAATTTTGGTGCAGGGATCATTTCGAAAGGCACCTCCATCAGATCATAAAGCTCTTTGATCCTTTCCAAAACGTCTTCTTTTACTTTTAGGTCTCCATCATTCACACCTTCAAGGAATTGAACTACCCCTCCGGCATATTTTTTACCTTCCATTTCACTGTCGAAGGTAATAACCTTGAATATTTGTCTTGCCACGCATACGATATCCATAGATCCGTTGTCGTAGGTAGTTACTACCTCAACCAGCTGAACTTCGGTGCCAAATGCTACCCGGTCATTGATATAAACCGGGATTCCAAAGGTTATGGCTTCGGATCTGCAGTCATTAATCAGCTGTTTATAGCGTTCTTCGAAAATATGCAAAGGAACCGTCTCCCCTGGAAAAAAAACGGTCTGTAATGGAAAAAAAGGAAGTTTCACAATTGAATTTTGGTAAAAATACAAAGGCGGAGATAGAGTGACAAATGATTATATGAGAGAATATTGTTATAATTATAACTTTTTGTTGTATTTATTTAAAATCACCATTTTATTTTGTGTTAAAAGCGTAAGAAGCCTAGATTTGTCCCAAACACTTTATATATGAAGCATTCTGACTTATTGCAAATAGCAGAGAAGTATGGTGATCCGATCTATGTTTATGATTCGGAAAAGATTATTTCGCAATTCAATCGCCTGACCAATGCATTTAGCAGTGTTTCTAAATTAAAACTAAATTATGCCGCCAAAGCATTGTCTAACCTGGCTATCCTGCGATTGATGAATAGTTTGGGAAGCGGCCTCGATACCGTTTCCATTCAGGAGGTAAAACTTGGATTGATGGCTGGTTTTAAACCGGAAGACATTATTTATACCCCCAATGGCGTTTCCCTGGAAGAAATTGAAGAAGCGGCCGATCTTGGAGTTCGGATCAATATCGATAATCTGTCTATTCTGGAACAATTCGGTACCAAACATCCTAATGTACCGGTATGTATCCGAATAAACCCACATGTAATGGCCGGTGGCAATTCCAAAATTTCCGTGGGTCATATCGATTCCAAGTTTGGTATCAGTATTCACCAAATACCCCATTTACTTCGCATTGTAGAGCTTACCAAAATGCATATCAACGGCATTCATATGCACACGGGAAGTGATATTTTGGACATTGATGTTTTCCTTTATGCTTCGGAGATTTTGTTCGATACCGCCAAGCACTTTAAAGAATTAGATTTTATTGACTTCGGGAGTGGATTTAAAGTGCCATACAAGGAAGGGGATATTCAAACCAATATTGAGGAACTGGGTCAAAAATTAACTGGACGGTTCAATGAGTTTTGCAGTGAGTATGGCAAAGAACTCACCCTTGCCTTTGAACCGGGTAAATTCCTGGTTAGTGAAGCGGGCTATTTCCTTGCGAAGGTGAATGTCGTAAAGCAGACCACTTCTACGGTATTTGCCAGTGTGGATTCGGGCTTTAATCATCTTATACGCCCTATGTTCTATGGCTCTTCCCATGAAATCATCAATATTTCCAATCCAGAGGGACGTGAACGGTATTATTCTGTTGTGGGGTATATTTGCGAGACCGATACTTTTGGCAGTAACCGAAGAATCAATGAGATATCAGAAGGCGACATTCTTTGTTTCAGAAATGCCGGAGCGTATTGCTTTACCATGGCGAGTAACTATAATTCAAGGTACAGGCCTGCAGAGGTATTATGGCACAAAGGTAAAGCCTATTTGATCCGGGAGCGGGAAACATTTGAGGACCTTGTTCGGAATCTCGTAGATCATGAAACCCTTTTTGTTTCGTCAAAAGAAAAGGCTATCGCCAAATAGATTCGAAGTCCTGTTAATGCCTCCATTTTAATTTATAAATTTATCCATTGAAGTATATGCGCTTTTTAAAAAAGGGCGCTTAAAATAAAGGCGGTATAAATTCGTTATTTTAAGTACAGAAATACGACTTAGTGTCTAAAAGTTTATAATGAAACAATTCTCCTTTACCGGATTTAACTATTTGCTGATGTTAATTGTAATTATGACATTCAGCGAAATCAATGGCCAGGAAGTAAAATGGCTTTCATTGCAGGAGGCGGCTGATTTGGTACAAACAGAAAAAAATCCAAAGAAAATATTTATCGATGTCTATACCGATTGGTGCGGTTGGTGCAA
>CALZFZ010000148.1 GCA_945786965.1 uncultured Muriicola sp.
TATTGCAACTGCATTTATCAATAAAAAATTCGAGGTAGTTTATGTATCTGATAAATGGATAACTGATTTTGATTTCGTAAAAAGGAACGTGGTTGGACAATCACTGAACGATCTTTTTGATGGCATAAGTGAGGATTGGAAAAAGGTTTTAAAAGATTGCTTGAAAGGAAAAACTAGCGAAAAAGGGGTACAGCGGTTCTTCGATAAGGACAACAATGAATTCTGGTTCGAATGGGCAAATATTCCCTGGTATGATGAAAAAGAGAATGTAGTTGGTGTAATCATACAAACGGAAGATATTACCAATAGAGTTGCAATTGAATTAAGCGCAGAAAAGTATAAAGTACTCCTGGATGCTAAATCCGAACTTACTAAAATTGGAAGTTGGGAGTTCGACTTGGTTCGGGATCAACTTTCCTGGTGCGATATCACCAAATCCTTGCATGAAGTGGTTAAGAGTTATAAGCCCAGCATAGATACCGCTATTAATTTTTACAAAGAAGGGTATAGCCGCAATACAATTGCCATGGCCATTGATAAAGCCATTCAAAAGGGTGAACCCTATGAGGTGACCTGCGAATTAATTACCGCGAAAGGAAAGGAACTTACCATAAAATCTACCGGGAAGCCCATATTCAAAGAAAAAAAATTAATAGGCCTGGTAGGGACCATTCAGGATATTACACCAGACCTGCTTTCAAAATCCAAAAGCAAACAACAGGAACGTCATTTTAGGAGCATCTTTAATTCGTCTTACCAGTTCACTGGGATTATTGACATTCACGGTACTTTCATGGAAGTAAATGAAACCGCTTTAAATTTTTCGGGCTTGAAAGCAACCGATGTAGTAGGTAAAAAGTTCTGGAATGCCTATTGGTGGCCTATTCCCGATTATGTAAAGGACGGATTAAAACAAATTGTTAAGGCAGCTGCACAGGGCGAATTTATGAGGAGTGAGATCGTTACCCTGGACAAGGACAAAAATCCTATCCCCATAGATTTCAGTTTAAAGCCCATTTATGATGAAAATCATGAAGTAGTTTCCTTACTGGCAGAGGGTCGTATGATCAAGGAAATGGTTCAGGCCCGGCAAAAACTTAAGGAAAGTGAACGAAAATTTAGGGCCCTGTACGAACTTTCACCCATTAGCTACATTCTTAGTGATTTTGATACCGGAGAGATTCTGGATTTCAATACTTCTTTTGAAAATACCACCGGGTATAGCAAAAAACAACTCGGTACCTTGCGCGTACAAGATATTTTAATTACCGCATCGAAATCTCAGCTGGCAAGAATCAAAAAAGAGATTGAGACCAAAAATTCTTTTGGGCCAGAGGAACAACAATACATTAAAAAGGATGGGGTCAAGTTTCCTGTTTTGGTGAGTGGTTCTCTGGTAGGAAACAAAAAAGGAAGAAGATTGTTATGGTCTACAGCCCAGGATATTTCCGAAAGCAAACGCAACGAACAAAAACTCCTGGAAGAGAAACAATTGTTAAAGACCCTTATAGATAATTTACCCCTGAATGTGTATATAAAGGATCTGGAATCGAGAAAAACCCTCGTAAATAAGGCCGAACTGGAATACATTGGTATAAAAGATGAATCGGAAGTTCTTGGGAAAACAGATTTTGATCTATTCGATGAGGCATCTGCCAAGATTTCAAGAGCTGAGGATCTGTTAATAATGAATTCGCTGAAGCCAATGTTGGGGAAGGAAACCATTAGTGTAAGACAAGATGGGACGGCCACCTCATTTCTTAGTTCGAAAATTCCTCTACTAGGGGATGACGGAAAGGCCAAGGGATTAATAGGGATCAGTCTGGATATTACGGAATTAAAAAGAAAAGAGGAAGAACTTCGTAACCTGATCAATGTTACTTCACTTCAGAATAAAAAGCTTATCAACTTTGCACATATAGTTTCACACAACCTAAGGTCGCACACCGCTAATTTTTCTATGCTACTCGACTTCCTGGTCAGTGAAAAAAATCCGGAAGAGAAAAATAAAATTGTCAAGATGCTGATGGATGCATCCGACAATCTTTTGGAAACACTCGAAAACTTAAACGAGGTCGTTGCCATTAGTACGAATATAAACCTGGAAAAGAAACCAATTGAATTAAACGATCGCATTCGGGCGGTAGAACAAAATTTAGCGGCATTCCTCAAAAATCACAATGCTTTAATCATAAATGAAGTGGACAATGAGGTGAAGATAAACGCAGTACCTGCCTACATGGAGAGTATTTTAATGAATTTTATTACCAACGCCATAAAGTATCGTGATCCGATGAGAAAACCCGTGATTAGGCTTACGACAAAAAAAGAGAAAGACTATACCGTACTCAGTATAAAAGACAATGGGCTAGGGATAGATATGGAAGAACACGGCGATAAGTTATTTGGCATGTACAAAACCTTTCATGAGCATCCGGATGCCCGTGGTATTGGATTGTACATAACCAAAAATCAAATCGAGGCCATGGATGGAAAGCTTACCGTTGAGAGCACAGTAGGGAAGGGAACCACATTTAATATATATTTTAATGAAAAAAATTAACGCTATTTGTATTATCGATGATGATCCCATTACGGTTTTTGGGATTAAAAAAATGCTGAATTCCATGGAAATTACAGACGTTATCAAAACCTATGTAAACGGAAAAGAAGCAATAGATGACATGATCGCCATGCTCGAAAAAAAGGATCAAATTCCGGAAGTTATCTTTTTAGACATTAATATGCCCATCATGGACGGATGGCAGTTCCTGGAAAAATTTATTGAGCTACCTGTCAATACAAAAATCAGGATCAATATCGTTACCTCATCTATTGATCCATATGACCGGCAGCAATGGGAAAACTATAAATCGAAAACAGAGCACACTATTGATTTTATAAACAAACCAATTCGCAAAGGGGATATCATAGAAATTACACGGGCGGCTTAAACTATCCCCCGTCAAAAAGTATCCTGATATTGGTATACGAATTCTCCAGGGCCTTTTTTATCTTTTTAGGGCCTTTCCATTTCACCCTTTCAATATTTTCACTTTTCTGCCCCTTTAATTTCCCTTTATAGGATGTTTTCATAGCATACCAGTGAACTTCTTTTAATTTATAGGTACCACTTTTCTTAAAAACATGATAGGTGGTTTTTAGGAAATTTTCAATTTTTAATCCCTTTACGCCTGTCTCTTCCTCAACCTCGCGAATAGCACATTCTTCGAGGGTTTCGCCCTTATCGAGCTTCCCTTTAGGTAAATCCCATTTATCATTGCGGTAAATAAAAAGCACTTTGCCTTCCTTGTTCGTTACTACACCGCCTGCAGCCACCTCTAACGGGATTTTCTTTGTAAACTTTTTTAAAATTTCCTCGTGGTTGGGGTGATAGATATAGGCAGTTTCCAGTTTTTTCTTAGACAGGGCATCTATAGCGGTATTGATAGCCACTCCATTAAGTAAAAAATATTCCCCGTTAACCGTTTCTGAAAGCTTGTTTGTTAAAACTAAAGGGGCGTCGTTAACAAAAACTTTATACATTTGCGAAATGATTTTAGACAAGCACACTGCAATAAAAACTGCAGAATTACTCCTGCAAATTAATGCAATTAAGTTGAGACCCGAAAATCCATTTACCTGGGCTTCCGGATGGAAATCTCCCATTTACTGTGATAACCGCATTGTTTTGTCGTATCCGGTAATACGCAATTATATAAAAGAGGAGATTGCAAAGCAGGTAGAAGATCTTTACGGGAAACCCGATATTATTGCTGGAGTAGCTACAGGAGCAATTGGAATCGGGGTATTGGTAGCCGAGTACCTGGGACTTCCATTTATCTATGTTCGCCCAGAAGCAAAATCCCATGGAAGACAAAATCAAATTGAAGGCCTTTTAGAGCAAGATAAAACCGTTGTGGTCATTGAAGACCTTATAAGTACAGGTAAAAGCAGTCTCAATGCCGTGGACGCCTTAATTGAAAATGGGGCCAAAATAAAAGGGATGATCGCTATTTTTACCTATGGTTTTGATATCGCGATGGAGAACTTTAGTAAGAAAGAGGTGGATCTGCATACGCTAAGTGATTATGAGAATTTAATACAACAAGCCTCTGATACCAATTATATAAAAGAAGAGCAATTACAAACTTTATTGGAATGGAGACAAAATCCGTCCCAGTGGAAACCCTGACAATATGCATATAGAAACTCCCAAAAAATCAATTGGTAAAAGCAGTGAGGACGTTTATAATTTTCTTTCTGATTTAAAGAACTTCGAGCAATTAATGCCAGACTCCATAGATAAATTTGAGATTCTGGATGAAGACACCTTTCTGTTTGCCTTGAAAGGAATGCCACAAATAGTTCTGAAACGCAAAGAACAAGTGCCTTTTGATCGCATTGTCCTTGGAGCTGCAAGTGACAAACTCCCTTTTACGCTAAGTGCTTATATTACCCCTTTAGGAGCCAATGAAAGCGAGGTGCTTTTAAGTTTTGAAGGTACTTTCAATGCCATGATGGCCATGATGATAAAAAATCCCATCACCAATTTTATGGGGACCCTTTCTGAGAACCTGGGTAAAGTATGATCGAAAGCATTTTTTATTGAATAAGACGTCATTACCTCACAATTAATAGATAAGCCGTAGTTCTTTTAGGCCGAACTCTTTAGCTATCCCCCTATCAAACTCCACAATTAGCTTTCCAGATTTGGTTACCCCGCGTATACAGCCACTTCTAAGTTCTTTATTAATTTCAAATGTTGAAGGAAGGTCTTTCCTGAACAGCACCTTATGATAGTTCTCTTCTATTTCTTTGCTGCCGGAATCACCCAGTTTTTCGAACATTCTTTTAAAATGAACCATCAAATCCTGCAATACTTCGTCAAGATCAAAAGATACTCCCGTAAGAAGTTTTAGGGAGGATACATTTCCAAGATTGTCAAAGGATTCCTGGTTAATATTTAGCCCAACCCCAATGATCGATGATTGAAGAACAGATCCCTTTATGGTGTTCTCAATAAGGATACCTCCAATTTTTGACGTGCCTGACATAATGTCGTTAGGCCATTTAATGGATAATTCAGGAATGTGGAAGTTCTTTAAAGAGTTATGAATAGCTAATGAAGATACCATGGATATTAGAAACTGTGAAGCAACCGGCATACCTTCCATTTTCTTTAAGATACTAAGGGTTAGGTTCTTACCAGGTTCGGACAACCATTTGTTACCGGTCTGCCCCCTACCCAGGAGCTGTGCGTCTGTCACTAATACAGTATAATCTGGCATTGTTTCGCCTAACAACATGCGCTTTAGATGAAGATTTGTAGAATCCGTGGCACCAACTTTGATTATATTCACGTAACCGTTACTTATTGCTGAAGTACAATGTTATGTTAAAAACAATGGTTAAGAAAACAAAAAAATAATAACTTTGTAAAAACTAAAACATTTGAATGCAGAAAAGGAATGCTAGTGCAGATGAATTAATTGCTTTAATATTACATGGAATCGAGGAAGTTAAAGGACTTGAAATTAATCTACTAGACCTTAGAGAAATAGAAAACACCGTTTGCGACTACTTTGTTATATGTAATGGTACCTCCAATACGCATGTCAATGCGATCGTAAATTCAATTCAGAAAACAGTTAGTAAAGGAATTAAAGATAAACCCTGGCATGTAGAAGGTTCTGAGAATGCAGAATGGGTTCTTTTAGATTACGTGAATGTAGTAGTGCATGTTTTTCAAAAACATGTGAGAGACTTTTATGATATCGAGGGACTTTGGGGAGATGCCAAAGTTACAATGGTGGAGAGTAGTTTTAATCAATAAAAAAAATGGCTAAAGAAAATAATACCCCGCAGAAAAAACCTAAATTCAGCTCATGGTGGATCTATGGTTTAATTGCGATATTGCTTATTGCATTTCAATTTTTTGGTAGTGGCAGTCTTTCTACCACAAATAAAACCACAACCTCAGAACTTCAGCAATACCTTCGGGCTGGTGATATTTCAAAGATCCTAATTATCACGAATACGAACCAGGCCAAAGTGTTTCTCACGGAAGAAGCGCTTACAAAGGACGTGCATAAGGATGTGTCTAATAAGCCCATGTTCCCTACTACTGCAGAAATCCCCCAATATGTGCTAGACTATGGGGATCTGCAGATCTTTCAAAACGAAATTACCGAAATAAAAAAGGAGAATTCACTGAATACTATTGTAGAATTTGATAAAGAATCTAATGTCTTTATGGAAATACTACTTACCATCCTTCCTTTTGTAGTGATCATAGGTATATGGATCTATCTGATGCGAAGAATGTCTGGCGGAGGTGCCGGAGGTGCCGGGGGTCAAATTTTCAATATCGGAAAATCGAAAGCGAAACTTTTCGATGAAAAAACAGATACCAGAACATCATTTAAGGATGTTGCGGGTCTTGAAGGGGCCAAAGAAGAGATCGAAGAAATAGTTGAATTCTTAAAACATCCGGATAAGTATACATCCCTTGGCGGAAAAATTCCTAAAGGGGCGCTATTGGTAGGACCTCCAGGAACAGGAAAAACCTTGTTGGCAAAAGCCGTAGCAGGAGAAGCCAAGGTTCCATTTTTCTCACTTTCAGGTTCAGACTTTGTTGAAATGTTTGTTGGTGTGGGTGCTTCTAGGGTTCGTGACCTTTTCAAACAGGCTAAAGACAAGTCGCCCTCTATTATCTTTATTGACGAAATTGACGCCATTGGCAGAGCCCGGGGAAAAAATAATTTTACAGGTTCGAATGACGAACGGGAAAACACCTTAAACCAGCTCCTGACAGAAATGGATGGTTTTGGAACCAACACCAATGTAATTGTCCTTGCGGCTACCAACAGGGCCGATGTGTTAGACAAAGCATTAATGCGAGCCGGTAGGTTCGACCGCCAGATATATGTAGACCTTCCAGACATACGCGAGCGGAAAGAGATCTTTGAAGTGCATTTGAGACCTATTAAAACTGCCGAAACCTTGGACCTGGATTTTCTGGCAAGACAAACTCCCGGATTCTCAGGGGCCGACATTGCCAATGTGTGTAATGAAGCTGCGCTTATTGCAGCAAGAAAAGAGAAGAAAGCAGTTGGCAAACAAGATTTTCTGGATGCAGTAGACCGAATTGTTGGTGGATTGGAAAAAAAGAACAAAATAATAACACCAGAAGAAAAGAAGACCATTGCTTATCACGAAGCCGGCCATGCTACGGTAAGTTGGATGTTAGAGCATGCAGCACCTCTAGTTAAGGTTACCATCGTTCCCAGAGGACAATCTCTTGGATCTGCCTGGTATCTTCCGGAAGAACGTCTTATTGTACGCCCAGAACAAATGAAAGATGAAATGTGTGCTACCCTGGGAGGAAGGGCAGCAGAAAAAGTGATATTCAATAAGATTTCTACTGGAGCTCTTAGCGATTTGGAAAAAATTACGAAACAAGCTCGTGCCATGGTAACCATTTATGGACTTAACGACGAAATAGGCAATCTAACCTATTACGATTCTTCAGGGCAGAATGAATACGGTTTTACCAAGCCGTATAGTGAAGAAACAGCCCGAACTATAGATAAGGAGATTTCCAAACTAATTGAAGAACAATACAAGAGGGCAATTGAGGTATTAAAAAAACACAAGGACAAGCTTACTACTTTAGCTGAACGCCTTTTGGAAAAAGAAGTCATATTTAAGGAAGATTTAGAAAAGATATTTGGTCAACGTCCTTTTGAAAAACAATTTGATAAGAAAGGACAGGAAGTTCCTTCGGACGCCAAAGAACCTGAAGAACTGACAAAGGATAATAAATAAATATCTTTAATCGTTCTATAAATGAGTACATTGCACGTGTTTTTAAATTAGTAGATGGGTCTATTTTCCATGTTATTTGGGGGTGGTAGGAAGAAAAAAGTTTCCAAGGAAACTGTGGAGACAAGAGGGGTGCATATGCCCGATTTAAATCTCCCCATCGATGAGAAATTTACCATTCACTTCAAAAAAAACGGAGGCAAATTCCTGTATTGCGATTCCTTTCAAGAAGTCTCTGAAGCCTTAAAAAATATTATTGAAGAAAATCACTGGGAAGAAACCTCTTTCTTTAGCATGGATCCGCGCCTGGAAGAAAAATTTTCCAGGGAACAGCTAACCTTTACCAATAAGGCCAGCGATAGTGAAGTGTTTTTTACAACATGTGAGCACCTGATAGGTCAAAATGGCTCCATTTTGGTCTCGTCTAACCAGTTAAAGGAGAAAAAACTGAATGAGCTCCCTGTAAATGTCATTGTTTTTGCTACAACAAGTCAGCTGGTAGAAAGTATAGGAGAAGGCCTTAAATCTATAAAGAAAAAATACAAACAAGGCATTCCTGCCAATATTACAACCCTTAAGCATTTTCAGGCAACTGATGAGAATGCAGACGATTTTCTTACTTACGGAAGTAGTTCCAAGCATTTATATCTCTTACTATTGGAAGACTTATAGAATGAGAGAACTTTTCAGGCGGTTAATCACGGGTGTTGTTTTTGTTATACTACTCCTCTCTGCTATTTTTTTAAGTTCTGATGCCTTTGATTTTCTTTTTATGGTATTCGGATTGGCTTGCTTGTATGAATATAAAAGGCTGGTACATCTCCGCGGGTATCATGTTTTCCTGGCCTATCTTGGAATGTGGTGGATGTTTATCTACCTTATTAATGATGCTGTACTGATCAACATATTAATGTTCCTAAGCATAATTGTCAATATCTGGCTCATCCATTTTCTGTTCTCGCGAAAAAAGATTTATCGAACCTTTGAAAAATTTATCATTGGTTTGTTTTATATAGGGGGTGGTTGTATTTTCTTGACCATGATCCCCTATAAGGATGATGATTTTGCCAAATTTCTTATTATGGGTATTTTTATTCTGATCTGGGTAAATGATTCCTTTGCCTACGTGGTCGGAAAAACATTAGGCAGAACCAAGTTATACTCTAAGGTATCCCCAAAAAAGACCGTAGAAGGAACTATCGGTGGATTCGTTTTTACCATGATCGCTGCCTATATCATGGCCAAATATGAACCCATAGTAGAACCTACGCAATGGCTTATACTAGCTGTAGTTATTGTTGCTTCCGGCAATATAGGCGATCTGGTTCAATCAAAACTAAAAAGAGAAGCGGGAGTAAAAGATAGTGGAGCCATTTTACCCGGTCACGGTGGAATGCTGGACAGGCTGGACAGTTTAATATTTGCCGCTCCTTTTGCATATCTTACATTAAATATTTTTACCTATGTTTCATAGAGAAGGGCGTACCATTATTCTTACTACATTTTTTATTGTGGCTGGGGTTGTATTGTTAGCTGACTTTTTTATTGAAAATCAAACCACCAGGTTGGTGCTACAGATTGTACCCATTGTTTTTTTGTTGCTCATCCTGCAATTTTTCCGGAATCCTAAGCGGTTATCAAATAACAATTTTGATGAGATACTAGCCCCAGTAGATGGCAAGGTAGTGGCCATTGAGCAGGTGTTTGAAAAAGAATATTTTAAGGAAGATCGCATACAGGTCTCCATTTTCATGTCGCCCATCAATGTTCATGTCACAAGATATCCTGCCAGCGGGGTTGTTCAATATTCCAAATATCATCCTGGTAAATATTTAGTCGCCTGGCATCCCAAATCGAGCGAAGAGAATGAGCGGACCTCAGTAGTCATTAAAACGCCTAAATTTGGTGATATTCTGTATCGGCAAATTGCAGGAGCCATGGCCAGACGAATTGTAAACTATGCCGAAGAAGGTGATAGTGTGCAACAGGGAGAAGACGCCGGTTTTATAAAATTTGGCTCTCGGGTAGATTTATTTTTACCTTTGAAATCGGACATTACCGTGAAACTGAATCAAAAAGTGAAAGGTGCCATAACATGCGTAGCAACTATTAATGATTACGATGAAAAAGGATAATTTACGAACCGATTTTGAAAAGGCCGCTGATTTTATCAATAATTACACCAGTCCTTTGCCTCCCGATTTGTTGTTGAAACTTTATGCATATTATAAAATAGCCAATAATAATTATAACAATCCGGGAAGTAAAACACCCCTAATTAATGCCTTCAAAGCAAACGCCCTAATTCAAGCCCAAAATATTGAACCCGATGATGCTATGAAAATGTATATCGCCCTGGTTAAAAAAGAACTGGATTGGGACCTGGTCTAATGGTTATTCATATAAGTCCGAAACGTCTGCCTTACAGAGTTCATAGATAAAAGCGCCCATTTTTTCAGAAACATCCTCAAAAAACCGTTGCCCTTTTTCCTTTGTGGCATGTTCAGGATTCCCAACCCCTGTATCTTCAGAAATTTGTGACCATTTTCTTTCGGCCCATACCCAACCTTCTGAAAATGCCTTTATTTTAAATTTTTTAGACTTCCCTTCACCCCAGCTTTCTTTAGGAAGCACAAGGTCTGGTTTTAAATATAATAGTAAGCTGGTCTCCATTTCTTCGGCATGATCCCCGTCTTCCGTAAAATAATTGGAACGTTCCATAGAATGAAACCAATTTGAAAAACATAAAAACATTTCCGGAAATTTCAAACCTAATTCCCTTACCAATGGTTTAAAATTATTTCCCCCATGACTATTGAAAATAAGTAACTTCTTGATTCCTTGTCTGTTTAACACTGTAATCACATCAGACAAAATAGCCAGTTGGGTGCTGGGATTCAGGTTTATATCGAGATAGATATCTGGTTGCCCAGTATTTACCCCAAATGGGATAGTAGGAAGCACTATGGGTCTGGCTCCACGTTCCCAGGCTATTCGGGCTGCTTCTGCCGCAATAAAATCAGATTCGTAAATATCCGTGGCGTAGGGAAGATGATAGTTGTGGGCTTCCGTGGCACCCCATGGTAAAATAGCAAGGTCGAACGTACTTTCCTTAAGTGCTTTCCAATTTGTTTCTGCTAAAATATACGGTCTAATCCCCATAAGGTGCTCGTTAAAATGCTATGTTACTTTCCATTTCGTTCCTTTCAATAAAAGTGAAATAGATACCTCCCAGGGCCGTTATCAAAAAGTAAACTGCTATTACTAAACTACCTGAGGAAAGGAACTGGTTAATCCCAAACCAATCGCCTGTAAAATATATAAATGCAATACCGGCCAGGGAACGAACCACTTCAATTATAAAGGCATACGATTTGCGATCCATTAAGGTAGTGTAGCCAAATATTCCCAGATACACATAGGCTCCAAATAAAAGCAACCCCTGAAACCCAATTTCGGAATAATTATAAAACATAAAAAGTAACATTCCTAGTGTAAATACCATTTGGAAAATGACATACCCTTTTAACAATCTTGAGGCAGGAGTAACGTAACGTTTGAACTTGTAGACATTTTGGATGACCTCATAAGGATACTTCTTCTTTACATCTTCCGGGCGCCATCCGGTTCGCATAAACCAGATCCTTATCTTGTCCCAATAATTTTTGGTCCGCCAGGCATCCAGAATTAACCGCCATAAATGTTGGAAGTTGATCAATATCGGGTTCCAGGTATGTGCCGGTTTCAATACCCCGTATTGCGGGGGCACTTCCTTTAACTCCTCCTGAAATGTCCCAAACCAATGATCCCAAACGCATAATATCTGACCTAAATTCTTATCGATATATTCCGGATTTATGGCATGATGCACCCTGTGTTGCGAAGGAGTTATGATGATATATTCTAACCATCCCATTTTGCCAATATGCTGGGTGTGGTACCAAAATTGAGCAAATAAATGTATGGGAGCTAAAATCGCGATAACTTCCTGAGGAACACCTAACAAGGCCGCTGGGATAAGAAATAATGGAAAATAACCCAGCAAGTTTGATATGGATTGCCGCAAGGCACAGGCCAGATTAAATTCCTCACTACTGTGATGGATGACATGCTGGTTCCAGAAAAAATTAATGTGATGACTTAAGCGATGATTCCAGTATCCTGCAAAGTCAATGGCCACAAAAGCAATTACCCAAACCAACCAGGTCGCCTTGATCTCAGTAACGGCCAAATGTTCCAACAAATAGGGATAACTTATGATAATAACCCCTAATCCAAGCGAATCCTTTACAATATTGGTGAGGCCAGAACTAATACTGCTCACCGTATCGAGTACTTTATGTTTTTGATTTTTAACAAAATGCCCGTATAAGATCTCCAACATCAGGAGTACAATGAAAAAAGGGATGGCATATAAAAGTGCGGTAGCGTACGTTTCCATTTCAAAGTATCGTCTCCATAAAGATAAATAAATCCTTACGATATGCTAAAACCTCAACTCGGGTCTTGGATTATATAAACTGTTTCTTAATTAAAGGGTCCGATCATGATGTGTGCCCTATGGGTGCCCGGATCCATTAACCAGGGCATTCCCGGTGCATGTGGTTTGTCTGGCAGGCCCGTAGATTCTGTAGTTGCAAAAGGGGTGTATATAACATATCTGAACCTGCCATTGGCCAGTTCGCCGGTTTCTGTATTGTAATCTTCTTGAGAACCAAAGTAAACATAGAGCATACTGGGCTCTCTGGGCATACTTAGTTGCCCGGATTCAATCTCGCCACCTCTTATTTGATTGCGTTCTTCCTGTGATTTTCCTTCTGCGTTTAGTGCTCTTCCCCTAGCCATAAAAGGTTCCAGTCTTTTGGAATAACAACTTACACTAATGCCATCTCTGGCAGGATTATCACCGATACACACCAAATTATTAGTTCCTTCCCTTAATAGAACCAGATCTCCTTTTGAATCATATCCGTAAACCATGGCACTGGCTTTTTGTTCATCCGGGGCAGGTAATACAGCCGTTTTTATTTGAACTTCCGTAGAGGGTATTGGGTTTTCCTGTTTTTGAGAAAAAAGGGTTATTGAAATGAATACAAAAAATAGAATCGCGAAGGTTTTCATAAATAATAGGTTTCTATAAAGATAGAAATTCAAAACCAAAAATTAACAGCAGCAATGCGCTTAATTACATTCCAGTGCATAGGTATCTCCCTCATCTTTGGTCCATTGAGGCGGAATACTGTTCAATATTTCTGCATTTACTTTAATGCAATCTAAGGGATTATTTTCAACAGAAAATGTATTTAGCTGAACACTGTTTGGGATTCCCGATATATCTATGCCACTGAGTGAATTATTGGCAACACTTAATAGTTGAAGCATTGAATTATCGGAGATGTCAAGTTGCATTAAATTGTTGTTTGTGGCGGATATCTTTTCCAAAATGGTCAAATTAGTTACATTAAGCATTGTAAGACCATTATTTTCAATGAATACAAACTTTAGCAATGTATTTTTGGATACATCTAATGAGCTAATTTGATTATCATTTACCCATAGATTTTCCAACTTTGGGA
>CALZFZ010000149.1 GCA_945786965.1 uncultured Muriicola sp.
ATGAATACATTAACAAGCGGACCTGCTATTGCGACCAGTAATTCCTGTTGTGGTTTTTCCGGGATCTTTTCCAGGGAAGCCACCCCACCAATCGGTAAAAGCGTAATTTTTTTTGTGGAAACATGAAAGTATCTGGCCGTTAAGGCATGGCCTAATTCATGCAGTACCACACATAGAAACAATAATAGGATTAACACTACATTGAGAAGGGCTGATTGCAGACTGCCACCTTGTTTCAATTCCATAAAAATTACCCAGATCAGTAATAACGAAAAAGTCCAGTGTACTTCGATAGAAATTCCTGCAACCTTGCCTAATTTTAATATCCCTTTCATAACGCGCATATTAGCCGAAAATACTTTGAAATCATAAAGCTTACAATGATCAATATCATTCCGTGAGATGCTTCAAAAGCCAGTTCGCAAGTTAAAAAGGAGATTACACATGGGTACATCTGCACCTGAATTTGGCGATGGCTACCTGACTAATATCATTGATTCACTTTTCCCATAGCCTTATCTTTAATCTAATAGCAATTTCTTATGGTAACCGTTTTACAGGACAACATTCAATCATTGGATATTTCCACTCCTATCTGGGAACGGGTGTTTACAATAGCCCCCCTGGTCATCGTAGGCACCAAGGAGGGAAAGGAATACGATCTGGCTCCAAAACATATGGTAACACCCCTTGGTTTTGGCAACTATTTTGGTTTTGTATGTACACCAAGGCATACTACCTATGGCAATATTGTAAAAACTAAATTTTTTACGGTGAGCTTCCCATTACCGGAACAGATAATTGAAACCTCATTAAGTGCATCTCCCCGCTCTGATTGTATCAGCAAATCTGAAGGTATTCTTAAGGCCTTATCATTAGTAAAAGCGACTACCATGGACGCTCCCATGATCGCTGGAGCTTATCTATACCTGGAATGTCAATTGCATAAGATCATAGATGGTTTTGATGATTATAGTTTAATAACGGGCACCATAAAGGCCGCACACGTGAACAAAGATTATCTCAGGGTATCAGATATGGATGAAAGAACCCAGTTGAAGAAGAATCCGCTGCTGGCATATATTGCCCAGGGTAGATTTGCCAGCGTGGAGGATACTTTTAATTTCCCTTTTCCAAAAGATTTTAAAAAATAAGCAGCTTGAACGATCCTACCCAAATATTGAACTATTTCAGAGCCCATGGTGCGGATATGAACCGTTTGCTTCAGTGTTTGGTCCAGATTGAATCGCCCTCCCATGACCCTGAGTCACAAGCGGGGATCTTAAAGGTCCTTGAAGATGAATTACGGGCGTTGGAGTATCATGTTATTCGCATCCCAGGAAAAAAAACCGGAGGCTATTTATACGCTCGACCTATATATAGAAAAAAAAATAAACCCATACAGTTGTTGATAGGCCATTGCGATACGGTATGGAAAAAAAATACACTGATGGATATGCCCATTACTTCCAAAGATGGCAAAATGAGTGGCCCGGGGATCTATGATATGAAGTCGGGGCTTACCCAACTCATATTTTCCCTGAAAGCGATTGAGGAATATGCCCATGAAGTAGCGCTAACTCCTGTAATTATTATTAATTCCGATGAAGAGATAGGCAGTATCGAATCTACCAGAACCATCAAAAGACTTGCAAAAATTGCAGAAAGGGCCTTTGTTCTGGAGCCCCCACTGGGTCTTGATGGTAAATTAAAAACAGCCCGTAAAGGAATAGGCCGCTTTACGATCACCGTTCAGGGAGTTGCGGCGCATGCCGGCCTGGATCCCGGGAAAGGAGTAAATGCCATTGTAGAGCTTTCACATCAGGTACAGCAATTGTATGCCATGAATGATTTTGAGAGAGGAATTACCGTGAACGTCGGTACCATCCAGGGAGGGGTTTCCGCTAATGTGGTGGCTCCTGAGAGCAAAGCGGTTGTTGATGTGCGTGTGGAAAACGAGGTAGATGGGGACTTCATTACAGATAAAATTTATAGTTTAAAACCTTTTCTTCCAGATGTAAAATTACAGATTGAAGGGGGAATAGGACGCCCCCCTATGGAGCGTACAGATCGCAACCAGAAACTATGGAAATTGGCAAAGGCCAAGGCCTTGCTCCTGGGATTGGATCTGACAGAAGGACTGGCCGGTGGAGGATCGGATGGAAACACCACCAGCATTTTTACCGCCACCTTAGACGGCCTGGGAACGCCGGGAGATGGTGCCCATGCCAGGCATGAATTCATCTATCAGGAACAGCTTCCGGAAAGGACGGCCCTACTAACCCTGTTATTAACAGCCAATAGTATAAATGAACCATAAAAATTCCCAAACATGAGATCTCAATATATCTATCCTTCACTCACTCGAATCTCCGACCTGGCAGAAAAAACGTTCAGCGTAAAAAAGATAGGTAAATCCAAATGGGAAACCGGAGACTATGTCGTTTGCAGGATCCTGGACCCCGGAAGCAATACCATGCTTCTTGAATTACGCAGTGGAAGGATGCGTGGCGTTATCGGAGGTGAATATTTGGTAGGAGTCCTAGGTGAGCGCTATGCGACACTCGAAGCTACTGGTACCTGGAAAAAAGTAAAATCTGATGGGAAAATGAGCGTCCTTACCGGAGCTGGTCTTCTGGGTAAACTTACCTCAAAATCAGCCTTTGTGCCAAATATTATGGAAGTTAAATACAAGGGCCATGTTCATAGAAATAACAATAAAGTTACAATGGATGATTTTGTCCCAACCATTGAGGATATTCCGTTTAAAACTCCTGTGATCCTTTTTGTTGGTACGTCGATGTCCGCAGGTAAAACAACTTCGGCAAGGATTGTTGCGAATATCTTTAAATCTGACGGATATAAGGTAGTTGGTGCAAAACTATCCGGAGCAGGCCGGTATAAAGATATTTTGGCTATCAAAGATGTAGGGGTCGATGCTGTATTTGATTTTGTGGATGTAGGTCTGCCCTCTTCTATTTGTTCCCCGGAAATCTATAAGGCCAGGCTACATAAAATATTAAGTATGATGGCCGGTGTACAAGCAGATGTGGCCATTGTTGAAGTTGGAGCCTCTCCATTGGAACCCTATAATAGCGATCTTGCTATTGAGAGCTTACGGGATCATATTAAATGTGTTGTTTTAAGTGCGTCGGACCCCTATGCCGTGTATGGGATCATGACAGCTTTTGATATTGTTCCAGATATAGTAACCGGGATTTCTACAAATACCATGGCTGGCATCGACATGGTGGAACAGCTATGTGAAGTGAAGGCCCTAAACCTCATCGATCCCAAAAACACCTCAGTAATAAAAAAAATCCTGTTCTCGAAAACTGGTTTAAAACTTTAAGATGCTTACACCCAATGCCATAGAGATACTCGAAGAACGCTATTTATTGAGGGATAAAAAAGGAGTTATTAATGAAACCCCGGATCAGTTGTTTAAAAGAGTAGCCTCTAATATTGCAAGTGCGGAAGAACAGGATCTAAAAGGCTGGGAAAAGAAATTCTATAGCCTCCTGAGCTCTCAGGCGTTCTTCCCTAATTCTCCTACCCTTATGAATGCAGGACTTCCTAAAGGGCAGTTAAGTGCCTGTTTTGTCCTACCCGTAAATGACAGCCTTGAAAGTATTTTTAAAACCCTGAAAGATGCAGCAATCATCCATCAAAGTGGTGGGGGTACCGGCTATAATTTCTCAAGGTTACGATCCAAAGATGAGCTTGTTTCGGGATCCGGAGGAAGATCTTCTGGCCCGGTAGCCTTTATTAAAGTGTACGACACTGCCACCGAGCAGGTAAAACAGGGTGGCAAACGACGAGGCGCCAATATGGGCATCTTGAATATCGACCATCCGGATATTGAAGAATTTATCTCCTGTAAAAGTGAAGGTACAGAACTCAGTAATTTTAACCTTTCAGTAGGAATAAAAAATGAATTCTTCGAAGCCCTTAAAAAAGACTGCGACTGGGTACTGCGGAGTCCTCATGACCCAAAATTCGTAAAAAAAGTACGCGCCAAATCCCTGTGGGATGCAATCGTGCACCAGGCCTGGAAAACAGGCGACCCCGGGATCCTATTTCTGGATACCATCAATGCAAACAATCCTACACCCGCCTTAGGTGCACTGGAAAGCACCAATCCGTGTGGTGAAGTACCATTGCTGGACTATGAGAGCTGCAACCTGGGATCCTTGAATTTAACCGGGATCCTTGTGAGGAATACCAGCAAATGGAATATAGATTGGAATAAACTGTCTTCTCATATTGCTTTAGGCATCCGTTTTTTAGATAATGTTATTACTGTGAATCATTATGTACTTCCCGAAATCAAGGAAATGAGTCTTGGAAACAGAAAGATAGGATTGGGGATCATGGGATGGGCCGAAGCATTGATCTTGTTGGGAATTCCGTACGCGTCTGAGGAAGCAGTAGCTTTAGGTGAAAAGATCATGGCATTTATTAAAACAAAAAGTTATGAAACTTCTGCGGCATTAGCCAAAGAAAAAGGGGCCTTTCCTAATTGGGCTAAAAGCATCCATACACAATATGGACCCTTACGAAATGCCACGTGCAACAGCATTGCCCCTACCGGGACCATTTCGGTGATAGCCAATACTTCGTATTCCATTGAACCATTGTATGCACTGGCCTATAAGCGCAGCGGGATATTAGGGAATAAAACCCAAAAGGAGGTGAGCAAGTTATTTATACATAAAATGGAAGCGGCGGGCCTCTGGACCCGGGAAGTTAAAAAGGAGGTGCTGGCCACAGGGAGTATTCAGAAGATCAAAGGGATCCCTGAAGAGCTGAAGAACCTTTTTCGAACCAGTCTGGAAATTCCATGGGAATATCACCTGCTGCATCAACAAGCTTTTCAGAAGTTTACAGACAATGCGGTATCCAAAACAGTGAACCTACCTAAAAACAGCAGTATTGAAGAAGTTTCTGAGATCTATCTGAGAGCCTGGGAAATGGGTTTGAAGGGGATAACCATTTACCGCGATGGCAGTAAGGAAGCGCAAGTATTGCAAAGCTGTGGTTTTAATACGCTTTCAACATGTTAAAGGATTCCGGGTTGGCCAATACTAGATTATTTTTGAGATACCTCAAAACCCCTAAATCGTACGTTTTATTGTTCCCTTTGCTAGGTATGGTCTCATTTGTAGTACTATATATTATGGCTGCTCTGGTATATCCGGGAGGTTCCGTTGCCTATCCACAACAAAATGGCTTTAATTTTTGGAACAATTACCTATGTGATCTGTTGGACGAATTCGCATTAAACGGGGAATTAAATACAGCACGCTTCTATGCGCGATATGCCCTTACCATACTTTGTACAAGCCTACTGCTCCTCTGGTTCTATTTGCCTAAACTGTTTGCAAAGACAACTTTAAACCAGCATATCATGTGGGTTTCAGGCCTGCTGTCATTGCTGGTTGTCTTTTTCCTGGCCGCCCAGATCCATGA
>CALZFZ010000150.1 GCA_945786965.1 uncultured Muriicola sp.
CTACTGCAACCCTAAAGGAAAGCCTGGATATGGCGATAGCAAGTAATAAACACCCATTTATCATCAGTGATATGGGCGATAACCCAACCGCAGGGGGTGCCGGTGATGTAACCTGGACGTTGCGCGAAATTCTTGCGAGGCCCGAATTTAAAAATAATAAAGGACCCTCACTAATATACGCCTCTATCCCGGGCCCTGAATTTGTAGAAGAAGCTGTTAAGACCGGAATTGGAGAAACGGTAACCGCCTATGCCGGGGCAGCCGTGGATAACCGATACGCTCCTCCTGTAGAACTTTCAGGTACCATAACTGCCATCAAGCATGGGGATAAGGATGCCGAAACCGAAGTAGTAGTGAACATAGGAAGTGTTTCCGTGATCGTCACTAAAAAAAGGAAACCGTACCATCATGTAAGTGACTTTACCGACTTAGGTTTGAACCCGGAAGAAGCAGCTATTTTGGTGGTAAAGATCGGGTATTTGGTACCCGAGCTCTATGATATAAGGGCCGACTGGATCATGGCCCTAACCCCCGGCGGAGTAGATCAGGATTTGGAGCGCCTCCCCTACAAACGCATCAAACGACCAATGTTTCCAATGGATAAGGATATGAAGGACCCTGCCCTAAAAGCACAGCTAATTCCGTTATCTCATTTAAAGTGATAATTAGTTAGATAAATTTAAGATTCCAAGTAATAATTTAATCATGGAAGTCCTTGCCAAATACATAGTCATATTCTTTGGCTTTTTTTTGATAGGGGTTGGATTTTTAATGCTTTTTGCCCCTGTAAGGGCTCGTGAAATCTTAAAAAAAGCAGGAAGCACCCCTTTTATCAATTATGCTGAATTAACCATCCGGATGATCCCTGCTGCAGGGTTAATCCTGTATGCCGATCTTTCCAAATTTCCAGAATTTTTTAAGCTGCTGGGCTGGTTTATGCTCGCTACCTCGGTAATCCTTCTATGGGTTCCGAGTAAATATCTCCATGGCTACGCCTTATGGTGTGCTAAGCTTTTAACACCGGGTTATATTCGCTTAGTTTCACCATTTTCCTTTCTTTTTGGGGGTTTTTTATTATATGCCATTTAAAGAATTTGGAGCATCATTTATCATAACGCATCTTTGATAATAGCCTCTACTACTTCCGGGTTCAACAGGGTACTGATATCGCCCAGATTTGAAGTGTCTTTGGCAGCAACCTTCCTTAGAATTCTACGCATGATCTTGCCGCTTCGGGTTTTTGGTAACCCTGGCACGAACTGTATCTTATCGAGCTTAGCAATGGGACCAATATGTTCCGTAATTTGCTGATTGATCTCCTTTCTGAGATTTTCCGGTTTTCTTGACTCTCCTACTTCTTTTAATATTACAAAACCATATAAGGCGTTCCCTTTAATGTCGTGTGGGAATCCAACAATTGCCGACTCCGCAACGGCTGGGTGTTCGTTGATGGCATCTTCTATAGGGGCCGTTCCCAGGTTATGACCCGAAACAATGATCACATCATCTACCCGACCCGTTATTCTGTAATAGCCTACAGCGTCTCGCTTTGCCCCGTCCCCTGTAAAATACATGTTATCAAATGCAGAGAAATAGGTGTCGTAATATCGTTTATGGTCGCCCCAAATGGTACGCGCCATTGCGGGCCAGGGGTATTTAATGCACAACCTGCCTTCTACCTGCTTCTCCTTTAATTCCTGTCCATGTTCATCCATTAAAGCGAGCTGTACACCTATAAAAGGAAGGGTGGCAAAGGTAGGTGTTGTGGGGGTAACATACGGAATGGGAGAGATCATGATCCCACCGGTTTCAGTTTGCCACCAGGTATCCACTATAGGGCTCTTGTTCTTACCAATATTGTTATTATACCAATGCCAGGCCTCTTCATTAATGGGTTCGCCAACTGTCCCCAAAACCTTTAGTGAAGTAAGATCGTACTTGTCTACAAAGGCAAGACTTTCCTTCGCAAGGGCCCTTATTGCTGTTGGGGCCGTATAAAACTGGGTTACTTTGTGTTTTTCTACTACCTCCCAAAATCGACCATGATCAGGGTATGTTGGTACCCCTTCGAACATTACTGTGGTAGCACCATTGGCAAGGGGGCCATAGACGATGTAGGAATGACCTGTGATCCAGCCGATATCTGCGGTGCACCAGTACACATCATTTTCCTGATAATTGAAAATATTCTTAAAGGTATAGGCCGTAAATACCATATAGCCAGCAGAGCTATGAACCATGCCCTTTGGTTTCCCTGTAGATCCTGAGGTATACAAGATAAACAAGGGGTCTTCAGCATCCATTACCTCAGCCGTATATTTAGAACCGGCCTTATCTAACAAAGGTTGTAACCATTGGTCGCGCCCTTCTTTCATGTTCACTTCTGAATTTATTCGCTTAACAACCAATACTGATTCTACACCGGGACAATCTACCAATGCCATATCTACTATACTCTTTAGATCTATAGTTTTTGGGCCTCTGAACGAACCGTCTGAGGTGATGACCATTTTACAATCGCAGTCATTAATTCTGGCGGCAAGGGCATTTGAAGAAAAGCCCGCAAAAACAACCGAATGTATCGCCCCAACACGTGCGCAGGCAAGCACAGACACTGCCAATTCCGGAATCATTGGCAAATAAATACATACCCTATCCCCTTTTTCCACTCCCTGCTCTTTGAGTACATTGGACATTTTACAGACCCTTTCATAAAGCTCGTTATAGCTAATATGCTGGGCTTTTTCATTGGGATCATTGGGTTCAAAAAGGATGGCTGTTTTATCGCCCCTGATATGAAGATGCCTATCGATACAATTCTCTGTAATATTTAATTTCCCATTTTCAAACCATGCTACTTCCGGTTTGGAAAAATCCCATCGCATCACATTGGTCCATCGTTTTCTCCAAACGAAATGTTCTTCTGCTATTTCTTCCCAAAAATTTTCGGGTTCACGTACCGACTTTCGGTAGATCTGAAAATATTCTTCCAAATTTTTGATATTGTAATTACTCATCGTACTTTATTTAATGTGAACTGGCCCTTCCGGCATCCTTTGGTAACCGAATGGTTTCTACTATTTGTTGCACCTCCTCCGGTGGGTCTTTTGTAAATGCTGAGATAACAAGGGACACTATAAAATTAAGCAACATAGCGACAGTTCCAAACCCTTCAGGAGAAATTCCAAACCACCAGTCTTCCGGGGTACCCCCTCCAAACATATCGAACTTAAATTTCAGCATATAATACAACATGGCAAGAATGCCCACCACCATGCCGGCTGTAGCACCTTCTTTGTTCATCTTCTTGTAAAAAATACCAAGAATAATAGCAGGAAAAAAGGAAGCAGCCGCCAAACCAAAAGCCAAGGCAACTGTAGCTGCCACAAAATCTGGCGGATTGATCCCAAAATACCCGGCGATGCAAACCGCTATAATGGCCGACAACCTGGCAAAAATCAATTCGGCCCTATCCGAAATATTAGGTCGCCACTGTTTTTTGATAAGATCATGGGAGATAGAGGTTGATATCACCAATAGCAATCCCGCTGCGGTAGACAATGCTGCTGCCAGTCCGCCTGCTGCTACCAGGGCAATGACCCAATTAGGAAGGTTGGCAATTTCAGGATTTGCCAAAACCGTAATATCCGGATCTACGGTAAGTTCATTGGTTTTGGCATCTGCGACATATTGAATATGTCCATCATTATTTTTATCGTCGAATACGATCAAGCCGGTTGTTTCCCATTTTTGAAACCATGGAGGCATATTTTCATAGGGTTGGTCACTGACCGTTTCCAAGAGGTTAGTACGGGCAAAAACTGCGATCGCCGGTGCGGTGGTATATAAAATTGCAATAAACAACAACGCATATCCGGCAGATTTTCGTGCATCTTTTACATTAGGCACCGTAAAGAAGCGAACAATAACATGAGGCAATCCGGCAGTCCCCACCATAAGGGCAGCTGTAATAAAAAAGATGTCGGTCATGGATTTGGAACCGTCCGTATAGGCAGTAAAACCCAAATCCGTGGAAAGTCCGTCTAATTTATCCAATAACGAAATTTCTTCTCCCAATACATTACTCCCCATTCCAATCTGTGGGATAGGGTTCCCGGTCATTTGAATGGAAATAAATATAGCCGGGACCATAAAGGCAAAAATAAGGACACAATACTGTGCCACCTGGGTATAGGTAATTCCCTTCATACCCCCTAAAACAGCATAAAATAATACAATGATCATCCCTATCATTACCCCTGTGTTAATAGGTACTTCCAGAAATCGGGAAAAGACAAGTCCAACCCCACGCATTTGTCCGGCCACATAGGTAAAGGATACCAGCAGCGCACAAACCACAGCTACTGTCCTGGTAATATTGGAATAATAACGATCCCCAATAAAGTCAGGGACCGTGAACTTTCCAAATTTCCGTAAATAAGGTGCCAATAAGAGGGCTAACAAAACATAGCCCCCGGTCCAACCCATGAGGTAAACCGAACCATCATAGCCCGTAAAGGATATCAACCCGGCCATACCAAGGAATGAAGCCGCAGACATCCAATCTGCTGCGGTAGCCAATCCATTGGCCAGTGCGGGTACATGACCGCCAGCTATATAGAAATCACTGGTAGAGCTCGCCCTGGACCATATGGCAATCCCAATATATAATGAAAATGTAGTGATGACCAGAAGGAGGGTCCAGCTTTGTACGTCCATAGGCTAAACTAAAAGGGTTGGTTGTTCTTAACGATCATACCCATATTTTTTGTCGAGCTTGTTCATCAGCCTCACATAAATAAAAATAAGGATCACGAAGACATAGATAGATCCCTGCTGAGCAAACCAGAAACCTAGTTGAAACCCTCCCAA